>CAZQZF010000139.1:0-5837 GCA_964597745.1 uncultured Zetaproteobacteria bacterium | reverse complement strand
GCCAAAGGGCTTGCTGCGGTCATCACACTCCAGCGGATAGATGCTGGAAAGTCTCATGAGATCGCGTTGCAGGGTACGCTGTGTGGTTTCAAAACCTTCATCGGTCAGACGCTGTTTCAATTCAGCCGTTGAAATCTTGACCGGATAACGGGGAATAAGCCGCAGCATCTGCCACTGGCGCATCAGTGTATCACTCATCATCCAACTCCTTCTGAATCCGGTCCTTTGAATGCTTGCGATCATAATCCCTGGCGGATTCTTGAGCATGGCCAAGTGGCACTGACTTTTTCCAGACCTTTACATCATCGGGACGAATTGTTCCGATATGAATCCTTTTCTTTTTAGTCATTCGCAAATTTCCCCTGCAACGCATCGACGACCTTCACCATGGCGAAGGTCTCCATCTGACAATATTTCCTGAGTTGACCGGCAGCCCGGCCATGAATTTTGATTTGGAGAGATGGTATGGTCTCATACCTCACAGCATAGCAGAGACAGGCGACATCATGCGTCGTTAATACGTTTCATAAGGGGGAGCCCATTCATACGACTTTATCAAACAATAATCCATCGAAATCATATTTTTCAGACGACTGTGAAACAGATCTCCTGCGCCGTGCATTTAAGCTTCTTCGGATCCATTCCCCTCTCCTGTATTTGTAAGCTTTTGCCCTGCATTCGCTATCTTTCTTGCAAAGATACCACCAGAAAAAGAATGAATATTCCAATTGTTACAACAACTTATGATTTATTCAGGGCCGACTACATAGATGTACGCCATGAAACGGCTATCCTGCCTTTTTGTGCACCGGGTCTTTGTTCGCAACGGATGCTTGCGAAGAAGTAGTGGTCGGATGAAAATATTACCCTTTAGTCGCAGCCTTTAAGCGCTGTCTCAAGCCTTTGTGCATCAGTGCGCTGTATTTCATCGGACTGATCTTTGACAATGCCGGCAAGTGTTTTGGCCATGCTACCGGCAAGGCGGTAGTGCATCCATTTACCATCGCGGCGGGTTTCGACCAGTCCGGCATTGCGCAGCACGCCGAGGTGGCGCGAAACTGTGCTCTGGGGAAGCCTTAATGCCTCGGTAAGATGGCAAACGCATACCTCATCCTTCCCGGCAAGAAGTGCGAAAAGCCGTAGACGCACCGGGTCACCCAGCGCCTTGAATGTTTCAGCTTTTGGCATGGCAGCCTGTATTATTCATAAATCGCCGTGATGATTGCGCCTGTCTGCGTGCATCGCACAGGCAGGGACAAAGGAACAGCCGGGATCCCCGCGAAATGGGCGCCGTAGATTTTCTCGAGTGGAAGCTTGGGCACGGCAGTATTTATGAATAGCCCGGGCTAGACGTGGTTAGTTTCGTCAGCCGCAATCTGAGCGCATTAAGTTTGATAAAACCGCCGGCATCTCTCTGATCGTAGGCCCCCTGATCATCCTCAAATGTACACAGGCGCTCATCAAACAGGGAGTCATCCGATTTTCGGCCAACCACCATGATATTACCCTTATACAGCTTCAGACGTACCTGACCGTTCACCGTCGCTTGCGAGGCATCGATCATGTTCTGCATCATATTTCGTTCCGGCGCGAACCAGAAGCCGTTGTAAATCAGCTTGGCATAGCGCGGCATCAGTTCATCCTTCAGGTGCGCGACCTCGCGATCCAGCGTGATGGACTCAATCGCCCGGTGTGCCTTGAGCATGATGGTTCCTCCCGGCGTTTCGTAGCAGCCGCGCGATTTCATGCCGACAAACCGGTTCTCAACAATATCAATGCGGCCGATACCGTGCCTTCCGCCCAGCCGGTTCAGCTCGGCCAGCACCTCGGTCGGCGACATCGCCTTGCCATTAATGGCGGTGATATCGCCGCCCTGATATGTCAGCTCGATGTATTCCGCTTCATCCGGTGCGTTTTCGGGTGAAATGGACCAGCGCCACATGGACTCGGATGGCTCGCACCACGGGTCTTCGAGATCGTAGCCCTCGTAGGAAATATGCAGCATATTGGCGTCCATCGAATAGGGCGATTTTGAGCCCTCGCGCTTGCGCTCAACCGGAATACCGTGTTTTTCGGCAAAGTTTAGCATGTCCTCGCGCGATACCATTGCCCATTCACGCCATGGAGCGATAACCCTGACGTCAGGCTTGAGCGCGTAAAAGCCCAGTTCAAAACGGACCTGATCATTACCCTTTCCGGTAGCGCCGTGGGATACCGCATCCGCCCCCTCAGCCTCGGCAATCTCGATCATGCGCTTGGCAATCAGCGGCCGGGCGATAGATGTCCCGAGCAAGTATTCACCCTCGTAGATGGCGTTGGCGCGAAACATCGGAAAGACATAATCACGAACGAAATCCTCACGCAGATCCTCGATGTAGATGGAAGAGACGCCACAGGCTTCGGCCTTGGCGCGGGCCTCTTCGACCTCTTCGCCCTGTCCCAGATCGGCGGTAAAGGTGACCACCTCGCAATCATAGGTATCCTGTAACCATTTCAGGATAATGGAGGTATCCAAACCCCCGGAATAGGCCAGCACGGCCTTCTTGACGTCAGACATTCACCAGTCCTCAAATTCAGTTTTACACCCGCGCCAGGCAGGTACGGACAATGTTACACGCTAGCAGCACCGTAAACCACGGCGATGTTGATGCCTACACAGGGGCGTTCGCGGTGCATCTAACTTATTATTGGATATACATATCCATTTGCTTGTTCATTAGAACGCATCTCCTCCTTCCTTTGCTTTGCCATAGCGGGAAATTACAAGCGAAGACGCTGGCGGCAGGAGGGTATTGTACAAATGCACCGCAATATCCCGCTTATATTCAACGGCGTATAAGACGGATATCCAATATTTAGGGACGCATGAACGCCTTACTTCAGTAAAAACTCCAACAGCGCTTTTTGTACATGCAACCTGTTTTCCGCTTCATCCCAGACCACGGATTGTGACCCATCAATCACTTCGGCCGAAACCTCCTCTCCCCGATGCGCAGGCAGACAATGCATAAAAATCGCATCGGGTCCGGCCTCAGCCATGACCCGTTCATCCACCTGGAACCTGGAAAATGCCTTTTCGCGAACCTTCTGTTCCTGTTCCTGACCCATGGATGCCCATACGTCCGTGGTGACAAGATCGGCGCTTCTTGCGGCCCGAACAGGCAGATCAAACAGGTTAATCTCAGCCCCCAGGGCCCTGGCCGCCTGTAACAGACTATTGTTCGGACAATACCCTTTCGGACAGACGATATTGAGACGGTAGCCGAAGCTCACCGCGCCATTGATCCAGGAGTGAGCCATATTGTTGCCATCACCCACCCAAGTCACTGTTTTTCCCCTGATTGAGCCGCGGTGTTCCTCAAAGGTGAAGACATCAGTCAGGATCTGGCAAGGATGTGTGAGATCAGTCAGACCATTGATGACCGGGACGCTCGAATAGTCAGCAAATACCTGCAGGGTGTTCTGGGCATACGTACGGATCATGATGCAGTCCACCATACGAGACAGAACCCGGGCGGAATCTTCTATCGGTTCACCGCGACCCAGCTGGGTCGCGCCAGAGTGCAGGAAAAGCGCATGACCGCCCAGTTGATACATGCCGACCTCGAAGGATACCCGCGTGCGCGTACTTGCCTTGTCAAAAATCATGCCCAGGGTCTTTCCGGCCAGTGTTCTGTGAGGTGTTCCGGCCTTTTGCATAGCCTTTAGCTCGGTGGCGCGCAACAAGATGTAGCGTGCTTCTTCCATGGAGATATCCAGTAATGTCAGAAAATGTTTCATGGCTTCTCTTCGCCCAAAATAACCCCCAGAATGTCCAGAGCCTCCTCAATCTCCGCCACCTTGACGTTCAGAGGGGGCAGGAAACGCAATACTTTGGGACCGGCAGGCAGTAAAAGCAAACCGGCATGGCGGCATCTGGCGATCATGGGTGCTACGTCTGTGCTCATTTCGACCCCAATCAGCAACCCCTTGCCTCTGATTTGCCGGATGTTGGAATGGTCCTGTTGCAAGCTCCTCAGCCCTTCAGACAAACGGTTACCCTGGTTGCGGGTGTTTATCAGCATTGATTCCCGTTCAATGACATCAAGCACCGTCAATGCCGCCGTGCAGGAAAGCGGATTACCGCCGAAAGTGGAGCCGTGCGTACCCGGGCCAAACGAAGCAGCAACCGAACCGGTTGCCAGCATGGCCCCGATCGGTACGCCTCCACCCAGTCCCTTGGCCAGGGTCAGGATATCCGGCCGGATACCGCTGTGCTCAAAGGCGAACATCCGCCCGCTACGGCCGATGCCAGTCTGCACCTCATCCAGGATCAGCAGGATACCGTGTTCATCGCACAAACTGCGTACGGCCGGCAAATAATCATCCGGGGGCGTATTGACTCCACCTTCGCCCTGGATGGGTTCTAGTATGATGGCGGCGGTTGTCGCATTCACCGCATTGCCGAGGGCATCAATGTCGCCATAAGGCACATGCATGAAACCCGGCGGCAGGGGATCGAAGCCGATCTTTACCTTGGCCTGACCGGTGGCGGTCAGGGTATTCAGAGTTCGGCCATGAAACGAGTTGGCGGCGCAGATGATGCCACGTCTGTCACTATCGCGATCATACCAGTATTTTCTGGCCAGTTTGAAGGCCGCTTCGTTGGCTTCCGCCCCTGAATTGCAGAAGAATGCCTGATCCAGTCCCGACAGGAGACCCAGTCTCATCGCTAATTTTTCCTGGGCGGGGATATTGAAGAGATTGGAACAGTGAATCATGAGCCCGGCCTGCTCACTGATGGCCTTCCGCAGAGCCGGATGGGCATGCCCCAGACTATTCACGGCAATGCCGGAAATGAAATCAAGATATCGCTTGCCTGAATCATCATAGACATAGGTCCCCTCGCCCCTGATCAGGGTAACAGGAAAGCGGGCGTAGGTCGGCATCAGATAGTTTGTCATTGCCCAATCATAAGTGTCACCTTCTGGAAAAGCACATGGTATCGTGGCGAGGTTTGATGTTAGCCATAAAGCTGCACCCCACATGTACCTAGCTCGTGCCCATCCATAAACGCTAACGCCATGGAATCAAACATAAAAGGCGGGATTTTTTAGTAAAAAGGTCCGGTGATTTTTGCTATCCTTATATTCAAGACATTGAAAACAAAGGAAACACAAAAACCACCGTAATTGCCTGAAGGAAATGATCTGGTCGGACAAGTTCATTGGCCGTGCATCTCCATCAGGTCTGCATTCGCCAGTATGCGGGCTCTAATTGTCTGGCAAGCGGGCAGACTGCTGCCACCTGCGGCCCTTTGACTCCCTGCTTCACCCGTAAGCGAACCCCCGTGCCGGCTTTCAGTTTCTCGAACTCGCCTTTTACAAGACTGTTGCGGTGGAAATAGATCTCCCTGCCCTCGAAAGGCAGCAGAAACCCATAGTCTCCACCAAGGAATAATTTGCTGGCCCCGGCATTGGGCAGGGGGGACATGATAGGGCTTCCCCTTGTTCTGATGACGATGGGGAGCTTCAACCATGACCCGGCAGGCCATGATTCGATCTGAAAACAGTGCCCAGCTTTTCAGCCTTTTCGCGGATTATGCTTTTTTGAGCCCCTGAAAGGGAAAGATGTCGGATAGTGATCTGCAAAGGCAACCTCATAAGCTGAAGTTTCACCGTTTTTGATGGGGTTAGCAATGATAGCAGGCGGGTTCGGGTTTATGTGGCACATCGCGGGGTAAGTTCGTGATATTCCAGTCGAGATTAGCCTGATTCCATATCCTTTCGCGTCTGCGCAGCAATATCATCCTAGAAAAAGCAGTTGGCCGCACATCCATAGCGCAAGCTCTTGATTCG
>CAZQZF010000138.1:0-5867 GCA_964597745.1 uncultured Zetaproteobacteria bacterium | reverse complement strand
GAGCAAACCTGGACTGGCGCCGAAGTTGATCTCGGCCGCCTGCCCATTCAGACCTGCTGGCCTGATGATGCCGCGCCGCTCATTACATGGGGTCTGGTCGTAACCAAAGGGCCTCATAAGGAAAGGCATAATCTTGGCATCTATCGTCAGCAGGTGATTGGCGGGAACAGGCTGATCATGCGTTGGCTCAAGCATCGGGGCGGGTCTCAGGATCATCAGGAGGCCAGGGCCGCTGGCGCCGAGCAATTTCCTGTGGCCGTGGTTATTGGCGCCGATCCGGCCACCATTCTTGCCGCCGTGACGCCGATTCCCGATACGCTTTCCGAATACCAGTTTTCCGGTCTGCTTCGCGGTGAAAAGACCGTGCTCTGTGATTGTATCGACGTGCCGCTTCAGGCGCCTGCATCGGCCGAGATTGTACTCGAGGGCCATGTCTCACTTGATGAATATGCCGAGGAAGGCCCGTTTGGAGACCATACCGGCTATTACAACGAGGTGGAGCGATTCCCGGTCTTTACCGTGGAACGCATGAGTATGAGGGCGGATGCGATCTATCACTCAACCTATACCGGCAAGCCGCCGGATGAGCCAGCCGTACTCGGCATGGCCTTCAATGAGGTATTCGTACCCATCCTGCAAAAGCAGTTCCCGGAAATTGTTGATTTCTACCTGCCCATGGAAGGCTGTTCCTATCGCGTTGCCGTGGTTTCCATCAGGAAGGCTTATGCCGGGCATGCCAAGCGGGTCATGTTCGGGGTCTGGAGCTATCTCCGGCAATTCATGTACACAAAGTTTGTGATTATCGTTGATGATGATATTGATTGCCGGGACTGGAAGGAGATTATCTGGGCTGTCTCCACGCGTTGCGATCCGGTCCGGGATTTTACCCTTGTCGAGAACACGCCGATTGATTACCTCGACTTTGCATCGCCTGTCTCAGGCCTGGGCTCAAAAGTTGGCATTGATGCCACCACTAAACGGGAAGGAGAAACAGTCCGTGCATGGGGCCGGCCTATTGCCATGGATCAGAAGACAATTTCCAGGGTAGATAGCATCTGGGATGAGCTCGGGATTAACTAAAGTGGTATCAGGCATGTTCTTCTCACTTGCATAAGACGGAAAATTCAGTAGGGTAAAATTACCTTATGAAAGCAGTAATTCTTGCCGGTGGACAAGGTTCACGCCTCCGTCCATTGACGGAAAAGATTCCCAAGCCAATGGTGCGTCTGCTCGGTATCCCGATCATGGAGCATATTGTCCGCCATCTGGCCGCCTCCGGCGTTGAAGAGGTTATATCAACACTGCATTACCGGCCACGCGCTATTCAGGATCACTTTGTAGATGGCGCCGAGTTTGGCGTTCGCATGCGCTACACACTGGAAAAGAAACCGCTGGGAACGGCCGGATCCGTGCGTCTCGGTAAGAAATATCTTGATGAAACTTTCCTGGTCATTGCCGGCGATGCCCTGGTGGATTTTGATTTTACGGCCTTTCTGGAGTTTCATCGCCGGAAAAAGGCCAAGGTAAGCCTTTGTCTGACCCGGGTGCCGGAACCCGGAGAGTTCGGCATCGTGATCACCGATGAGGATGGCAAGGTTCAGCGTTTTCTTGAAAAACCCGGCCCGGCGGAGGTCTTCAGCGATACGATCAACACGGGCATCTACCTGATTGAACCGGAAGTCCTGAATCATGTGCCGGCCCGGCGTTCCTTTGACTTTGCCAACGATCTGTTTCCCTCCCTTATGGAGAAGAACATCCCGATCTATGGCTATGTGGCGGAGGGTTACTGGAGTGATATCGGCTCACTTGACCAGCTACGGCAGGCGCACTGGGATTTTCTCGATGGCAAGGTGCGCCTGCCCATCGACGGAACCCGGATCAGGGAACAGGTATGGGTTGGCAAGGATGTCAAAATTGCCTCGGGTGAAGATATTTCAGCGCCATGCTGGATAGGTGATAATGCCCAGTTGCGTCGCGGGGCAAGGATAGGGCCCTACAGCGTACTGGGTCAGAATGTGGAGGTCGATTGCTTTGCCAGCGTCAACCGGAGCATTGTCATGCGCAACTGCTATATTGGCGAACGCACCTCGCTTAGAAATGTTATTGCCGCGCCGAAAAACCTGATCGAAGCGGAATGCGAACTGGAAGATGCGGCCGTGCTCGGCTCCGGTTGTCATCTCGGCAGACATGTCATCGTTAAATCCTCTGTACTGGTCTGGCCGGACAAGGAGATTGATAGTGGCGCCACGGTCACCGAGAATCTTGTCTGGGAGTCCCTGACAAGACCCTCGATCTTCGGCTCGCGTGGCGTATCCGGTCTGGCCAACTTGCATATCACGCCGGAATACGTTGCCGTCATCGGCAAGGCCTTTGGCACCTGGGCGAAAAAGGGGCGGCGGGTGGCCGTCAGCCGCGACGGTCACCCGTTCTCCCGTCTCATCAAGCGAGCCGTGGTTTCCGGCCTGCTGGCCGTTGGCGTGGATGTGGATGATCTTGAGGAGAGCCCGATTCCGGTCACACGATACGTGACCGGCTACGCCCGTAATCTGAGTGGGGGTATGCATGTGTGCATGTCTTCCGATCACGCCGAAGTGGTGCGCATCGAGATGTACAATGCCGGCGGTCTTCCCCTGTCGCGCGACGCCCGGCGCAAGGTTGAAGCGACATTTTATCGGGCCGACTTTCCAAAAATCTCCATTGATGCCGTCGGCGTGCTCCGTTATCCGGGCCGCGTCTATGACCGCTACGTTGATCATCTGATGGATCAGATCAATCTACAGTCTCTTAAACGGGCGGCGGATAGTCTGGTCTATCATGCCGGTGACGAGATCAGCAACCGGGTTCTCTCCAGTCTGCTGGAGCATTGTGGCGCAAATGCCCTGCAACTCGGGGTGCTTGCCGCGGATATTGAGGAGCAACAGACGCGTCTGGCCGAGATCTCAAAAATGAACAGGCGTCTGGGCATGTTCATCTTCCGGAATGCGGAGTCACTGCAACTGGTGGATGAAACCGGCAATGTGGTTCCGCCCGAGCGGACGCAGGAGTTACTTACTGTAGCCTACATGCGTTCCATACCGAAAGGCGGTGCCGTGTTTCTACCTGCCGACCACTCCGCGTTTCTCTGGGAGATGGCCATGGAGCTCGGACACAAGGTGCATTTGACCCGCATGGAACCGGCGGCGCGGCTCGCCGAAGTTACTGAAATGGCCGGCTCGGAGTCCGACTGGCTGGAATTTACGCATTTCTATCTTAATTTTGACGCCCTTGCCGGCGCCCTGCGCTTGCTGGAGTTTCTCGGTAAACAGGAGTGCACCCTGCATGAATTTGATGCGAGCGTTCCAACAAGCAGCCGGTCGAGTTTCGTGCTGGATTGTCCCTGGGACCAGATGGGTAGAGTTATGCGTGAATTGGCCAATCTGCCCGAGGCGGATCTGAACGCGGTGCCGGAGGGAGTCCGGCTGACATTTGAAACGGGTTCCGTCTTTGCGCTGCCCAGCGCCGATCATCCGGAGATGCGAGTCACCGTCGAGACCGGCATGCTGAATGCGCTTGGCCGGCTGGAAGAGGAGGCCCATCAGCGGCTGCAACGGCTGGTTTCTTGAGACCGGCCGGCACATTCTTGTTTGCCGCGGATATGGATGGAACGCTGTTGCCCAACACCGGCCAACAACCTGTAGATGGCTGCCTGCGGCGTACACGGAATTTGCTGCGGATCCTGTTGCGGGCCAATTGCCCGGTCTGTTTTATCAGTGGGCGTCATCTGACCCTGGCCAGAGATGGGCAGCAGGAATTCGGACTGCCCGAGCCTGATTACTGGGTCTGCAATGTCGGCACGGAGATCCATGACCGGGGAGGCAACCTTGATCGCCAGTGGCAGCAGATGCTTGGGCCCGCCTTTGATCACCGGGAGATGTGCCAGGCGCTGGATGACTTGGAGGCGTTGACCCTGCAGGAGGCGGAGAAACAGGGGCCGCACAAACTCAGCTTCTATGTTCAGGGGAAGGCTGATATTAACCTTCTACGCCTTGTCCTTGAGCACATGAAGATGTTTAGACCGGACCTGCGTCTGGTGGACAGTGTTGAGGAGTCCACAAACCGTGGTCTGCTGGATATCCTGCCCGAGAATTCAGGTAAATCCGCCGCCCTGTATTACCTGGCTGAGAAGCACGGGTTTGCCCCTTCCAAAGTCTTTTTCGCCGGTGATTCGGGCAATGATCGGGATGCGCTTCTGTCCGGCGTGCGCGGGGCCCTGGTCGGGAACGCGCCTGATGAGGTGCGTTCGGATCTACAACGGGCCCTGACAGCGAAAGCAAGGGCGAATATCTATTTTGCTGATGCATGTTATGGCGACGGTATCATCGAGGGATTGAACCATTTCGGATTTCTTGAATCTCCTTAAAAAGACGAGGATTTTTACCGCCTGTCCGCGTGCGGCTTGCCCGCACAGGCAGGCTGAGGGCGCAGAGGGGCGCAGAGGAAAAGAAAAAATTTAGACGCAGATCAACGCAGATTTACACAGATTAAAAGCGGATAAGCAAAAAGATTTTATGGTCTTAGGCCTAATTTTTAGGAGTGTGAATTAAAAATGCAGATAGGCTTTTTTTGTCCCCACAGTGATCCGCTGGCGGAACTCGGCGAACCGGATGCCGGCGGCCAGTGCCTGTATGAGGCCAGCGTGGCAGCCGCGCTGGCGGCCGGTGGGGAAAACCGGGTGCGTTGTTTCAGCCGGCTTGGCAGTGGAAAAAGGGTACGGGAATCCATCAGTGCGGGTGCGGAGGTTTATCGTTATCCGATGGGGCCGAAGGGGTTTCTGCGCAAGGAAGATATGGGGCCCTGGCTAGCGGAGTTTTCCCATCACCTGATGGCCGATCAGAATAGCTGGCTTGCACAGGCGGATATTTTCCACGGCCACTATTGGGATGGCGGCGTCAGCGCCCTTGCCGCCAGCCTTGCCCACGGCAAACCGCTGGTCTTTACCAGCCATTCCCTTGGCATCCTGAAACAGGATCGTCTGCCGGACAGTGATACTTACCGTTATGATATCCGGATTCCGGCCGAGCAACGTGTCATGCGGGCGGCGGACGGCATCATTGCGCTCAGCAGCGTGGAGGAGGATGCCCTTGTCAATCGCTATGGCGTTGACCGGGAGAAGATTCATATCGTGCCGGGCGGCGTGGATGTGGAGAGCTTTGCAGCTGCTGGAACCAGGCTGGAGTGTAAACGCGCTCTCGGTATCGACTCCGGCCTATTGCTCTTTACCGTCGGCAGACTGGATGTGCGCAAGGGATTCTCCGAACTGCTGCAGGCTCTGCCGGAAGTGATCAGGCAGGTTGAGGATTCGGGCCAAACCATCACTGTCATGATGCCTGTCGGTCCGAAAGATGCCACAGAGACCGAAGCAGAATTAAGAAAACAATTGCACGCAAAGGCAAAAATGCTGGGCATCGATGGACATATGCGTTGGTTCTCGCCCCTTTCCGATGAAGAATTGCGGCGCTGCTATGCCGCCGCGGATCTGTTCGTCTGCCCGTCACTCTATGAGCCCTTTGGTCTGGTCCTGGTCGAGGCCATGGCGGCGGGAACACCGGTGGTGGCCACCAACCGCGGCGGGCCGGTGGATATTGTCGATGATGGCATTGATGGTTATCTGGCTGATCCCGGCAATGCCGCTCAGTTGGCCCGGCGACTGCTTGATATCCTGATGCTTGATAGGGACCGGCGCATCGCCATGGGAGAAGCAGCCCGGGAAAAGGCCAGGAATCGGTATGCCTGGCCGGCAGTGGCGCGTCAGATCGAAGCGGTTTACGTTAAATTAACCTAGAAAAAGCAGTTGGAAGTGCGTGCAGAGTGTAAGATGTTGATTTGAA
>CAZQZF010000137.1:0-5883 GCA_964597745.1 uncultured Zetaproteobacteria bacterium | reverse complement strand
ATGATATTCCAACAATTGGCAGTTTTCCTTACAGGGTTACGGTTGATGCCCAAGACAATATCTGGTTTACGGAGTTTTATGGTAATAAAGTTGGGAGGTTCGATCCCCGGAAGGATGTTTTTCAGGAGTATCAGATTCCTACGCCCTCAAGCCGTCCATCGGGTATTGCCGTAGATCAGAAGGGGGGGGTCTGGTTTATAGAGACCCAGGGAAATAAGCTGGCCCGCTTGGATCCCGGGGAAGGCGCCATCCACGAGTTCACCCTGCCATCGTCCTTTGAGGCTCCCGGAGACCTAGTTATAGACGGGTCCGGCGCCCTTTGGTTTAGCGGCCGCAAGGGACATATCTTGATCCAGTTTGACCCCTCGTCTGGAAAATTTAAGACCTTTCCAATGCCCAACCGGGGAGTATGCGATGCCTTGACCGTGGGAATTGACGGGAAAATTATCTGTACGATCGCAGCCAGCAACAAGGTTGCAATGTTCAACCCCGTAAGCAGTTCTTTTTTGGAGGTAAGCCCGACTTTGGGGAAGAGCAAACCCAATGGAATTGATGTTGATTCAAAGGGGAATATCTGGTTTGCGGACACGCGAAAGAACGCCCTGTTCAGAATCGATGGCGATATGATGAAGACATTGTGGTTAAAATGAGGTATACATCATGAGTAAACGTCTATGGATAACGAGTCTGGTTTTCATTGTGATTGCGGTGATTGTTGGCGGAATATTCATTCCTAATCCCGTCGGCAAGAAGATACTGATGGAGGTCAAGTACAGGGGCTATCTTCCCTATACCCCTGATGAAGCGGTTTCCATTGCATACACTCGATGCACCAACTGTCATAATGCTCAAAAGATGCTCAAATACTGTTCACAGTGCGGGCCGCCTTTTATAGTCGTTGCCCAAACCATGAAAAAGTATGTGGCGCTGTCAAACCAGAAAGGTGTGAAGATCAGGCCGTTCTCAGATCCTGAGCTGGTGGCGATTACGCAAGCCTGGAACGCGATGGTTGGCGATTGGGAGCCCAGATGGGGCTTGAAGGATGTCACGGCACTCCTGAAAGGCGATAAGGCGCTGATTCGTTTGGCTGAGACTCCAGTGCAGAAAAGACCGATAGAGATGGCGCTGAATAAGAGGAAGAGCGCACCAGGCTCGTATAAAAGGATATATACTTTTGATCCTAGCAAAAACAGTAGATGATCACAAACCAATTGATTTATTTTATAGCCTGACAAAAAATAAATTACGGGACAACGCGAATGCTCCACGGTATGTTTGGAGCGCGTGAGCGAATTGATGCGCATAAGGAGGATAAATATGAATAAATATATTGTGGGAATATTGTTTGTGTCAGGTCTTATCCTGGCCGGTCAGGTCACCACCGTCGATGCCGCCATAACAGAGGCGCAAGCCAATGTGAGCGCTTCGGATAAGGGTTCCACGGGTGAGGGCGCTTACATGGGATACTGCCTTCCCTGTCACGGTATGGACGGAAAGGGAGATGGCCCTCTGGCTGAAAGCATCGCGGATGAAAATGATGGTTTAAAGCCCAGAAACTTCACCAATGCGGATTATATGTCGACCCGTACTGATGAAGAGCTGTTCAAGGTCATTAAATTTGGCGGGAAAAAGTCCGGATTTTCAGCTGTTATGCCGGACTGGGGTTATAATTTTCCCGATGCGGACATCAAAGGTCTTGTGAAATACATAAGAACTAAACTCTGTAAGTGTAAATATAAGGACGATTGATTAAGGGATGGCAGTCAGCCGCAACCGCCAGTTCCGGGATGATATCTACGAGCAATTTACCCGGATCGGCAAGGCCATTTCCAGTCCCAAACGGCTGGAGTTGCTTGAGCTGTTATGTCAGGGAGAACGAACGGTAGAGGCCCTGGCCAGGGCCTCTGGTTTAAGCGTAGCCAATGCATCGCAACACCTGAAGAAACTGCAGTCAGCCCGTCTGACGAAATCAGAGAAATCCGGCTCTTTTGTGATCTATAGGGTTGCTGACCAATCAGTGTATGCGTTTGTCCATGCCATACGGGTTCTCGCGGAACATCGGCTGTCTGAAATAGAACAGATTACAAGGCAGTTCATGGAAGGCAGAGAGAATATGGAGGGGGTGGATCGCACGGTTCTCCTGGCGCGCGCGCGCTCCGGAGATGCCATTGTTCTTGATGTGCGCCCTCCGGAAGAATACAGCGCGGGTCATATTGAGGGCGCGCTCTCCATTCCATTAAAGGAACTGGAGAAACAATTATCAGCACTGCCCAGGGATAAAGAGATTGTAGCGTATTGCCGGGGCCCATACTGCGTTATGTCGATTGAAGCCGTGCAGATGCTTCGCTCCAGGGGATTTCGGGCGGAGCGTCTAAAAGACGATGTATATGAGTGGGGCCTGCATGGATTGCCCGTGGCCAAAGGCGATGCGGGCTAGTCCAAAGGAATCAACCCAACTGTTATGACTGCTTCATAGGTTCCTTTCTTGCTATAGAGGTTTGAAAAAGCATGCCTTGGCAGCGTTGTCCGGGCCGTCATTATTACTTGATCCACTGAGGAATAGAGCATAACAAATCTGCCATGCTCTGCCGGAGCACCTGAATTGTCCTTCATCAGGGCAAATATGTGAATTTGATACAGCCATTGTAGAAATGTAATAACAGTATGGCCAAGATAAAGAAACAGGATCCCTTTCTCATATGCGTTACCTCTCATTTTACATATTTTAGCGAATCCGGCCATTCACGTGTGAATTATGAATGTAGCTGCCTTGATAAATGCGGATGCTTACTTTTCCTTGCCCAACAGGGGTTTGATCAGGTCCATGGGCAGGGGGAAGATGATGGTGGAATTCTTCTCGGAGGCAATCTCCGTCAGGGTTTGAAGATAACGCAGTTGCATGGCTTGGGACTGTTTGGACAGGGTTTGGGCGGCGCCGAGCAGTTTTTCGGATGCCTGTAATTCACCCTCGGCATGGATGATCTTGGCCCGGCGTTCGCGCTCCGCCTCGGCCTGCTTGGCGATGGCCCGGATCATGCTCTCATCAAGATCCACATGCTTGAGCTCGACATTGTTGATCTTGATGCCCCAGGCATCGGACTGCTCATCCAGAATGACCTGGATATCCCTGTTCAGCTTGTCGCGGGCGGCCAGCATTTCGTCCAGTTCATGCTGACCCAGCACGGATCGGAGCGTCGTCTGGGAAAGCTGGCTGGTGGCAGCGAAATAATCCTCAACGTTAATGATGGCCTTTTGCGGGTCAATGACGCGGAAGTAGATGACCGCATTGACCTTGACGGAAACATTGTCCCGGCTGATGACGTCCTGAGTGGGCACATCCATGACCACGATTCTGAGATCAACCCGCACCCACTGTTGAATAACGGGGATGACGATGACCAGGCCGGGGCCCTTGACCTTCCAGAACCGGCCCAGCATAAACACCACCCCGCGCTGGTATTCACGCAGGATTTTCAGTGAAGAAAAAAGGATGGTGAGGAAGATGACCGCGAAAAATAAAAGGACTGTACTCATGATGATTGACTCTCCCTGTCCGGGTTTTTGTCTGGTTCTATTTCCAAGACTAGACCATTGATAGCCGTGATGCGCATTTTATCTCCCCTGTTTACAGGGACGGGACTATGTGCCTGCCATATCTCCCCCCGGATTCGGACGCTTCCCTTGCTATCAAAATTTTCAACGGCCACGCCTCTGGCGCCGATCATCTCCTCCCTGCCGCTAACCACGGGACGAAATCGGGCCTTCACGGCCGCGCCTAAGACGAAGATAAAAAAAGCGGCGCTGACAAGGCTTACAGCGGCGATCAGGGTAAAGGAAATGCCGAAGCCCGGGACGCTGGTGTCCATCAGGATAATGGAACCGATCACAAAGGCGATGACGCCGCCAATGCCCAGGGCGCCAAAGCTGGGCATGAAAATTTCACCGATCATAAAGGCGATGCCAAGCAGTATCAGACCGAGGCCGGCGAAATTAATCGGCAGCATCTGAAAGGCAAACAGGGCCAGCAGTACGGAGATGCCGCCGATAACGCCGGGTAGAACAAAACCAGGGTTCATCAGCTCAAAAAAGATTCCATAGATGCCGAGCAACATCAGCAGATAGGCCGCATTCGGGTCCGTGATGACCGCCAGCAGACGGTTGCGCCAGTCCGGTTTCAGCTCCTTCAGGGTCAAACCCGTTGTTTTTAGGATGATTTCCCCATTCGGCATTCGTAATTTCCGGCCATTCAGCTTGGTCAATAAATCCGGCAGGTCTCTGGCGATGAGATCAATGACCCCCTTGGCGAGGGCATCCTTGCTGGACAGACTGGCTGCCTCGCGCACTGCCCGTTCAGCCCAGTCGCTGTTTCTGTCCCGCATCTGGGCAAGGCTCCTGATGTAGGCGACGGCGTCATTGACCACCTTTTTCATCATGGCGTCTTCTTTCGCCGCCGGTTTTCCTTTCCCCTTTCCAGTCTTGAATGGAGATGGAATGCCGCCGATCTTTACGGGTGTTGCCGCCCCCAGATTGGTTCCTGGCGCCATAGCGGCGACATGGGAGGCGTACAGGATATAGGTTCCGGCGCTGGCAGCTCTGGCCCCGCCGGGGGCAACATAGGCCACGACCGGAATATGAGAGGAGATGATATCCTGAATGATCTGTCGCATGGAGCTGTCCAGTCCGCCGGGCGTATCTATGCGCAGGATGACAAACGGGGCTTTTTGTTCAACAGCCTGAAGCAGACCGCGATGCACATAGTCGGCCACCGCCGGTCCAATGCCGCCTTTGATATCCAGTGACAAGACAGGAGACATCGCCTGTGCCGAAACTGGCAACAACAGAAGAATCCAGAAACATAGCAACCGGCCAGTAGAGTGGAGGTGGAACCCGGACAGTGTGTTTATTCGCTTTTTAGGGAATCATTCATGATGTCGCGGGCGACCTGTCTGGATGCATGGGGAATCAGGAACCAGCAGGCCTTTCCGAATCGGTGATGGATTCGAACAGTTCCAGTTTGCTCGGACTGGAAAACATATCTTTCGGTGATGAGCCGGCTTTGGCATGAGCCTGTCTGAAGGCATCGCTCTTTGTCCAGGCATTGAAGGCCTTCCTGTTTTTCCAGAAGGTCATGACGATATAGGAATCAGCTGGATTCTCAGGCCGGAGCACCATATTTCTGATGAAACCTGGTGATTGGTCCACAAAGCCCGCGCGGTTCTTGAAACGCTCCTCAAATCCTTTTGAATGATCAGGATTCACTGAGATTCGATTCATGGTAATAAACATAATGGTTCCCCCCTCAATGCCCGCGGCTGAAAAAATGCAGCAGGGAAAGCTGTGGCGACCGGGGTCTGGTGATGGGGATCGGATAATTTCCAGAAAAACATGCATCACAATGTCGTTCCCGAGGCTTGCCGACGGCCCTGTACATGCCTTCAAATGAGACAAAGGCCAGGCTGTCGGCGCCGATCGCCCGGCACATCTCATCGATATTCATATGACTCGCCATCAACTCCTCCGGGCGAGGCGTATCAATGCCATAAAAGCAGGAGCATTGGGTTGGCGGGCTTGAAATGCGCATATGCACCTCACGCGCTCCGGCCCGGCGCACCATTTCGACAATTTTCTTACTGGTCGTGCCCCGAACAATCGAATCGTCCACCAGCACGATTCTCTTGCCTTCAATCAGGTCCCTGGTCGCATTCAACTTGATACGGACGCCAACGTGTCCAATGGCCTGCTGCGGTTCAATGAAGGTCCGGCCGACATAATGGTTGCCGCTCAGCCCCATTTGAGAGGGAATTCCCGATTCGTTCGCATATCCCATGGCCGACGGCGTTCACGAGTCAGGTACCGGGACGAAGAAATACACTTCCGCTGACG
>CAZQZF010000136.1:0-5910 GCA_964597745.1 uncultured Zetaproteobacteria bacterium | reverse complement strand
CCGTCTAGAGCCAATGACGCAGCAACACTGGCAATGCCATCCCCTTTAATGTCGGCGGCGAGAACAAGGTATCGGGTCTCAAAGGGCTGTTCGGGGGCGCCAGCCAGACCGGGTTGGCAAACGGTGTGAAGCCATACCTGCCAGTCGTCCGGTCTGAGCGTCGCAGGAAGCAGGGTGTGCCTGGCCAGATCACGTGGATGATTCAGTGGATTACCGCCAGAGACAAGTCCCGGACTACAAACAGGCGTCAATTTTTCAGAAAAAAGACGGACCGATCTTGTCCCCGGCCAGTCACCACGACCGGAACGAATGGCGCAGTCAACGCCGTCCGTATTAAAATTAGCCAGTTCGATTGATGTGGCAATGCGTACCTCAATATCCGGGTGGCTTTGCTGGAAGCGGGCAAGCCGGGGAATAAACCAGCGCATGGCAAAGGTTGATAGCATGCTGATGGTCAGTGTTCCCGGGCCTTGCCGTGCCTTCAGCAGTTCGAGTGTCGCGGCGATTTGTATAAACGCATCCCTGATGCCTGGCAGGAGGATTTCCCCATCGTGCGTCAATACAAGTCCGTGGCGCAGGCGTCTAAATAGCCTTACCCCAAGCACGGATTCCAGGCTGCGAATCTGATGGGAAAGGGCGGATGGTGTGACAAACAGCTCTCTGGCAGCGGCAGTCAGGCTCAGATGTTCGCCCACGACTGCAAAAGCGCGCAGCGAATTGAGTGAAGGCAGGTGACTGAAATTCGCATCAGGCATGAGAAAAACTCAACATAAGAAGAGGATAATTCCTTTTGTTTTATAAAGAGTCAATAGTATAGTCTGTCCAACATTGAATAAAATTTGTATCTAACCCGAATTTTTTATGAATGGTCCGGGTTAAGGCGGTGGTTATGGCGAAGACGCTGTTTGATAAGGTCTGGGATCAGCATGTCGTCAGTCAGAATGACAACGGCTCGGTACTGCTGTATATTGATCGGCACCTTATACATGAGGTGACCAGTCCGCAGGCCTTTGAGGGGCTACGTCTGGCTGGTCGCAAACCGTGGCGGGTTTCAGCCTCGGTAGCGACTCCCGATCACAATGTGCCGACGATCGATCGTGACAAGGGCATCAGTGATCCGGTTTCACGTACGCAAATCAAGGCGCTCGATATCAATTGCCGTGATTTCGGCATCACGGAATTCGGCATGAATGATATTCGCCAGGGTATTGTGCATGTGGTCGGGCCGGAGCAGGGGTTGACCCTGCCGGGAATGACGGTTGTATGCGGCGACTCCCATACATCAACGCACGGGGCATTCGGCGCCATCGCCATGGGTATTGGAACCTCCGAGGTCGAACATGTACTGGCCACCCAGTGTCTGATTCAGAAAAAGCCGAAAACCATGCGTATCAACGTCAACGGCGATCTGCCTGCCGGCGTTACCGGCAAGGACATCGCCCTGTATATCATCGGTCATGTCGGCACGGCAGGCGGTACCGGTTTTGCGGTTGAATTTGCCGGGTCTGCGATCCGTCAGTTGTCGATGGAGGGGCGCATGAGCCTGTGTAACATGGCCATCGAGGCGGGCGCGCGTTGCGGTATGGTCGCCGTGGATGAGACTACGATCGATTATGTGAAGGGCCGCCCGTACGCACCGGCAGGCGGGCTCTGGGCCAGGGCTGAGGAAGTCTGGAGAGATTTAAAATCAGATGCGGACGCAGTGTTTGATCGCGAGATCATGTTTGATGCGGCTGATATCGCGCCGCAGGTCAGTTGGGGAACCAGTCCGGAGATGGTGTTGCCGGTGACGGCATCCGTGCCTCATCCGGATGACGCAAGGGATGCGGTGCAGCGTGAGGGATGGCAGCGGGCACTGTCCTATATGGGTCTGGAGGCGGGAACCCCAATAACTGGAATCGCCGTCGATAAGGTGTTTATAGGTTCCTGCACCAATGGCCGCATTGAAGATATTCGTGCTGCGGCAGGCATTGTTAAGGGGCATAAAGTAGCGGAAAATATCCAGTTGGCGATGGTGGTTCCAGGCTCCGGGCTGGTGAAGAAGCAGGCCGAGGTGGAGGGGCTGGATGCCATCTTCCGCCAGGCCGGATTCGAATGGCGTGAGCCCGGTTGCTCGATGTGTCTGGCTATGAATGCCGATCGTCTGGAGCCGGGAGAGCGCTGCGCTTCGACCAGCAACCGTAATTTCGAGGGTAGGCAGGGCATGGGAGGACGCACCCATCTGGTCAGTCCGGCCATGGCCGCCGCGGCGGCCATCGCCGGCCATTTTGTCGATGTTCGGAATTGGAGTTAGACACAGATGAACGCAGATATGCACAGATAGAGGATTAATCCGTGCCTGTCTGCGTTAATCTGCGTCAAAAAGGATGAAGAGATGCAAGCATTTACAACATTGAAGGGACTGGTGGCGCCGCTGGATCGCGCCAATGTCGATACCGATGCAATTATCCCGAAGCAGTTTTTGAAATCGATCAAGCGTACCGGCTATGGCCCGTATCTGTTTGATGAATGGCGTTATCTGGATCGTGGCGAGCCGGGTATGGACTGCTCTGAGCGACCCGTCAATCCCGAGTTTGTACTCAATCAGAATCGATACCGCGGGGCCAGTATCCTGCTGGCGCGGGTAAACTTTGGTTGCGGTTCTTCCAGGGAACATGCGCCATGGGCGCTGCTGGACTTCGGATTTCGTTGCATTATTGCCCCGTCCTACGCCGATATCTTTTTCAATAACTGTTTCAAGAACGGCATCCTGCCCATTGTACTTAATGCCGGCATCGTGGATCGATTGTTTCGGCAATGCGAGGATCGGGAAGGCTATACTCTTGATGTCGATCTTGAGGCGCAAACGATCACGACCCCCGGCGGGGAGATCATTTCCTTTGAAATCGATGCGTTTCGCAAGCATTGCCTGCTTGAGGGGCTGGATGATATCGATCTAACCCTGCGGGAATCCGCGGCCATTGCCGATTATGAAAAACAGCATTGCAAGGCGGCGCCCTGGCTGTTCTCAAAGAATGGGGCTCAGTCAAAGGCTGGTTGATTAATCGTCCCTTCTTTCAAGTAAGACTTCGCCAAGTAAGAATCTTTCAGGTTCTCCGACATAAACATTGTCATGGCAATGCCATGCAATCTTTTTCGGAGGTTAGCTCTATGCAAATGCAAACCAAACTTATGTTGGGGACAGCCTTGGTCGGCGTCCTGTCCCTGGGCGTGATCGGACAGGCTGTAGCAGGGACAGCAATGGAAAAATGTTACGGTATTAATGCCGCATACAAGAATGACTGCAAGTCCCCCGGCCACTCCTGCGCCGGTCAGGATTCTAAGGCCAGGGACTCCCAGGCCTTTATCGCGGTTCCTGCCGGGCTTTGCGCCAAAATTGATGGCGGCAGTACCAAGGCGGGGTAAGTTAGTTCGGTTTTGTTTTGGCCCTTTCATATATAATGTCCCCTGAAGATTTCCAGCCTATCCCGGTGCATGCCGGGATCGGCCTGCGTCCGCCGCACTTTGCGGAGGTGATCGATACCCTGCCGCCGGTCTCCTGGTTTGAGGTTCACAGCGAGAACTATTTCGCGCCGGGTGGTGAGATGCGGCGCCTTCTGGCCCGCGTCCGTGAGCACTATCCGATCAGCCTGCATGGTGTCGGGCTTTCACTGGGTAGCAGCGACAGGCTGTATCAGGAACATCTGAGCAAGCTGAAAAACCTTGTTGACTATATTCAGCCGGGACTTGTGTCGGAACACATAAGCTGGGGCGGCGCTGGTCGATACCACCTGAATGCACTGCTGCCGTTGCCCTACACCGAGGAGTCCCTAAATATCATGGTTGAGCGCGTGGATGCGGTGCAGAATTCTTTGAGCCGGACCATTCTGCTGGAAAATGCCTCGACCTATCTGGAATATGTCCATTCTACCATGCCGGAATGGGAGTTCGTGACCGAACTGGCGCGACGCAGTGGTTGCTTGTTGCTGCTCGACGTCAACAATATCTATGTCAACAGCGTTAATCATGGCTTCGATCCATTGTTGTTTATCAATGCCGTCTCCGTTGACACGGTGGCGGAGATGCATCTGGCCGGTTTCTCGCGTAAGGAGGGCCTGTCCGCGCCCCTGTTGATTGATTCGCACGATCACCCGGTATATCCCGAAGTGTGGGAGCTATATCAACAGACCGTGGATCGAATTGGTGCAAGGCCAACGCTGATTGAATGGGATGCGAAAATCCCTGAGTTTCCCGTATTACAGGGAGAAGCAAATAGAGCAGAGAGGGTAATCCATGCAAACTATGCCGTCACTTGCTGAACTGCAGAGCTGCTTTATGAGCAGTGTCTTGCGCGGTGATACCGGTATTGAACCGTGGATTGTCGCCAACGGATTGCCGCCTACACAACGAATGCGGATCTATCGGCATATCGTGGAAAATACGCTGGCAGAGGCGTTACAAACCAGTTATCCAGCTCTGCTCCTGCTGGTCGGCGAACCATTTTTTGAGATGGCTGCTGGTCGCTACATGCGGCGTTACCCGCCACTAACCGGAAATCTTCAGGACTATGGCGCACAGTTTCCCACCATGTTGGCGGAGATGGAAGAAGCAGCCTCTGTCCCATACCTGCCGGATGTTGCCCGGCTGGAGTGGGCGCGTCAGCAGAGCTTTCTTGCTGCCGATACCGAAGCGCTGGAGGCATCCGAGGTCGCATACCGTTTGCAATACCTGGGAAACAGTCCGATCCGGATGACCCTGCATCCTGGAGTACAGCTCGTCTGTTCCGAATATCCTGTTTTCGATATCTGGCGCTATTGTATGGAGGAATCCTCCGAGCAGCTTCATCTGGATGGAGACGGTCAATCAGTATTGCTGTGGCGGGATGGCGCACAGGTTGCGATGCAGGTGATGGACAATCCGGCCGCGGTATTCCTTAGATCTGTCCTCAGTGGCAAGGAGATGCATCAGGCATTTTCCAGGGTGAAAACAGAGGGCTATACCGGTTTCGACCTGTCGGATCTGTTGCCATTTCTTGTTACCAACAGGCTTATTATTGATATTGGTGTTAGTAAAAGCAGGGCGTGACCACATGAAACATCTGATCTGTCTGATCTCATCCGCCTATTGCCGGTTGACGGCCATGCTTGCCACAGTGCAACCGGTGAGCCTGTTGCTGTTTCGTTTGTGGGTAGCCCTGGCCTTCTGGCGAGCCGGCGTCGTTAAACTGGGCGACCCGATGGGAACGGCCTATCTGTTTAATTATGAGTACCATGTTCCCCTTCTATCCCCTGATCTGGCAGCCACTGTCGGCACCTGGGTGGAATTAATCGTTCCCTGGTTTCTGGGGTTGGGGTTGTTTGGACGAATCGCCGCCATGTTTCTGTTTGCTCACAACATCATTGCCGTGATATCCTATCCGGCCCTGTGGCCAAATGGATTGTGGGCCGGGTTTGTCGGAACCGAATTTATAGACCACAAGGCATGGGGATTGATGCTACTGGCCATTATCCTCTACGGGCCCGGAAAGCTGTCCATTGATGCTGCTCTCGGAAAATGGCTGCCGTCATAATCTTCAATCCTGATTTTCTCCACCTGTAAACATCGCCGTATCGGTCCATCATACAGTAACACATTCAGGCTGAAGAGCACTGTGGGCACTGGCCGAACCAGACCCGGCTTTCCCCCTGCACCCGCCAGCCGCCAAGGTGTAAGGGCAGTTTCTCAGCGCCGGTCGTTGGCAAATCCACAAGCTTTCCACAAACTCGACAGTAAGCGTGATGATGATGATTAATGTTGCCGTCAAACAGGGTTTTACCGTCAATATAAAGCTTCCGAAGCAGACCAGCTTTTTCAAAATGAGCCAGAGTCAGATAAACAGTCGGCCCTGAATAAATCGCTTTTTATAGGCATTACAGGCCAGGAATTTTTTCA
>CAZQZF010000135.1:0-5926 GCA_964597745.1 uncultured Zetaproteobacteria bacterium | reverse complement strand
AACTATACCAATATGAGTAACTGATATTCCACATATTTTACTCCTGTAGGTGGACATTCTTTCCACTATATTTCATATTTAGCCAAGAAAGTGGAACAGGAGCTACAGTGCCGTCATATCAGTCCAGGGTCAACCAAGATTCGACATTTCGACCTAAGGCCGCCCGTTTGATGGATCAGGTGAGTGAAGTCATGCGTTACCATCACTATGGGCATCGAACTGAAGAGGCCTATGTACGATGGATTAAAGGTTTCATTTATTTTCACAACAAGAAGCACCCGAAAGATATGGGGAAAGAGGAAATCGAGGCTTACCTAAGTCATCTGGCCGTGAAGCAGCATGTTGCAATTTCGACCCAGAATCAGGCATTCAACGCGCTGTTGTTTTTATACAAGCAGGTGCTCGACCTGCCATTCGCAGATGACATTTCCGCGATCCGTTCGAAAAAGCCGGTGCGGTTACCTGTTGTTCTCAGCAGGGATGAGGTCACCCGTTTATTGTGTTCAATGCGGGGGGAAACAGCCCTGATGGCCCGTATCATGTATGGCGGTGGTCTGCGCCTGAACGAATTATTGCGGCTACGTGTGCAAGATATTGATTTCAGCAATGGCTATCTGACGATACGTGCAGGCAAGGGAGACAAGGACCGCACCACCTTGTTGCCTCTCTCCGTCCGTGATGAATTGAAAGCACATTTACAGCGCGTGCGGGAAGTATTTGAGAAGGACTTGAAAGAGGGAAACGCCAATGTCTGGTTGCCTGGCGCACTGGCGAGAAAATACCCGAAGGCCCCTCAATCGTGGGAATGGCAATACGTGTTTCCCTCCAAATCATTGTCCCGCGATCCGGAAACAGGTGAGATCAGACGACATCACGTGAATCAGTCCAACCTGCAAAAAGCCGTTCGCAGGGCGAAGGAGAAGGCCGGGATCAACAAACGGGTAACGACGCATACCCTGCGCCACTCTTTTGCCACCCATCTGCTGGAGTCCGGCACCAATATCCGTGTCGTACAGAAGCTTCTGGGCCATGCCGATGTCAAGACAACCGAGATTTACACCCATGTGCTGCAACAGAACCTCGGAGCGGTGACAAGCCCTCTGGACACCCTTTGATGATCTCGCTGATCTGGGCAGAGGATGAGAACGGCCTGATCGGCAGGGATGGCAAACTGCCGTGGCATCTGCCCGCCGATATGGCCTGGTTCAGGCGGCAGACCATGGGCAAACCGATATTGATGGGTAGAAAGACCTTTGAGTCGATCGGCAAACCCCTGCCGGGCAGAATAAATCTTGTTTTGACGCATCAAACGGACTATCACGTCCCCGGCTGCACGGTTGTGCATTCGCTGGCCGAGGCGAAGGCCGCAGCGCCGGATGCCGCAGAGATCATGGTCATCGGCGGCGCCGGGGTCTATGCACTGGCGCTTCCTGAAGCGATGCGTCTGTACATAACGCAGATCCATACCGAATTTGAGGGAGATAGATGGTTTCCGGCGTTTGATCGGGAGCGGTGGCATGAGTCCTCACGCGAGGATCATGCTGCCGATGAACGAAATCCATATGACTACAGCTTTGTTATCCTGGATGGAATGATTCACCACACATGAAACGTCCCATAACAGCCATATTGCTGGATCTGGACGGCGTGCTCTACGTCGGAGATGCCGCCATTGCTGGGGCACAGGGTGCCATGCACAGGCTGAAGGCGTCCGACTTTGAACTCGTCGGCGTGACCAATACGACGACACAGTCCAGGGCAAGCATTGCGACCAAGCTTCAGGAGCTTGGCTTCGACCTCTCAGCCGACCGGATCTACACCCCCGCCGCCGTCGCTGTGCGGCGTATTGACGGGGGGACAGCCGCCCTGTTTATCCGTGACCAGCTGAGGGAAGACTTCGTTGGCGTGCGTGTGGATGAAGAGGGCCCGGACTATGTGGTGATGGGCGATATCGGGGGAGAGGGATATCCTCCGGAGGTGTTAAGAACGATCTTTCAGCACGTCATGCGCGGGGCGAAGATCCTGGCCCTGCATAAAAATCGCTTCTGGCAGAAGCCCGATGGCCTGCATCTGGATCTCGGCGTCTTCGTGGCGGCCATCGAATACGCCGCCAATCAGAAGGCTGAAATACTGGGTAAGCCCGCTGGACAATTCTACCGCATGATCTGCGACCAACTCGCGGTTTCGGCGGAGCAGGCAGTGATGATCGGCGACGATGTGGAATCGGATATCGATGGCGCCAACAAGGCCGGTCTGGCCACGATACTGGTGCAGACCGGCAAGTACCGTGAGGCCTTTGTTCGGCGGTCCGGAATCAAGCCAACACTGATCATCCCGTCCATTGCCGATCTGCCTGACGCCCTGAACCTGTTGTGAAACCATCGGAAACTCGTACCTACCAACTCCGAATACAGCTCAGGAGCGCCCATCGGCTAATGATCGGCAGACTTGGAACCTTTGATTTTCCGGCCGGTACGTACATCTATACCGGCAGCGCCAGAAGGAATATGGCGGCGCGTATTGAGAGACATCTGCGCCGGGAAAAAAGGCTGCGCTGGCATATTGATTATCTGACCACCTGCCCTGACGCCGAGATCATACAGATCGATCAATTTGAGCTGGCAGAATGCCAACTTAATCAAGCTACGGCAGGCAGGACCTTAATCCCCGGTTTCGGCGCATCGGACTGCCGGAACCGATGCGGCAGTCATCTGAAGCACCTGCCTTCATAACTGCTGCCTTTGCAATACCTCTTAATATAGAGTTGGCTGATGCGTATATTCAGGTCCCTTAAAACAGCGGCAAAGGAGTCTTTAATCCGGCGGGGGGCCGTGACCGTCGGTAATTTTGACGGGGTTCACATGGGTCATCAGCAGGTGCTGGCCGAGCTTAAGGGCCATGCCCTGGCTGTCCATGGCCCGGCAGTCGTAGTCACCTTTGAACCGCATCCCAGGGCCATTTTGTATCCCGGAGAGGCGCCCAGGCGTCTGTGCCATCTGCATGAACGGCTGAATCTGATCAAGGAGGCTGGTATCGATGCTGTGCTGTTGATGCATTTCGGCCTTGAGATGGCCGCCTGGACCCCCGAGCAATTTATCAGGCGGCTACACGCCAGCACCGGTTTCCGCCACATGCACGTCGGCTATGACTTTGCCTTTGGCCACGATCGCGCCGGCCGTACAGCGGACCTGCGCAGGCTCGCCGATGAACTGGACTACACCGTGAGCGAGGCCGCCGCCTTTGAAATGCATGATGCCGTGGTCTCCTCCAGCCGCATCCGTTCGGCCATCGAGGCCGCCGATTTTACTCTGACCTCGGATCTGTTGGGCAGACCGTTCAGCATCAGCGGCCATGTCGGCCGGGGCGATGGCCGGGGCCGCCAGCTTGGCTTCCCCACCGCCAATCTTGATCTCAGGGATCTGGCGCATCCCCCCGCAGGTATCTACGCCGTGCGTGCGGAGTGCCGCGGACAACGCTGGAACGGCGCCGCCTATCTCGGCTTCCGGCCGACATTTGGCGGACGGACGATGCGGCTGGAGACCCATGTCCTCGATGATACTCCCGATTTTTACAAGCAAAGACTGACGGTCACATTCGTCCGCCGTATCCGCGAGGACCGCGCCTTCAAGGTACACGAGGATCTCACAACCCAGATTGCCAAAGACTGCAAGGCCGCAAGAAAGATCTTAGACGCAGATTAACACGGATGGACGCAGATCAATTCAAATTTAAAGCACTGACTGATCAAATCATTCAGGCTGCATTTACCGTTCACAACACGTTGGGCTCGGGGTTTCTGGAAAAGGTGTATGAGAATGCACTGGCCATCGAACTTGATAAAACAGGTTTGAATGTCGTGCGACAAGCACCATTGCAAGTGATGTACAATGGCTCGATTGTCGGTGAATATTACGCTGATCTGGTAGTGGATAATAAAATCATACTGGAATTGAAAGCTGTATTGCATATCCTGCCGGTTCACGAAGTTCAACTGGTCAACTATCTCAAGGCTACAGGGATTGAGGTGGGGCTGTTGATCAACTTTGCAGGAGAACGAGTAGAAGTCCGGCGCAAGATACAAAGCAGAAACTATTCCAGACACTGATTAACGCAGATGGACGCAGATAATAAACATGTCTCGGCATAGTGGCCCAAAAATGAAAGAGAATGTAAATTTCGGATGCAAGGTAAATATTTGGCCTGATATTTTTACTTATCTGTGTAAATCTGCGTTCATCTGCGTCTAAAAAATGGAGTTCTGATTTTGACTGAGAAATTTGATTACCGGCCGACGGTGTTTCTGCCGAAGACGGCCTTTCCGATGCGGGGAAAACTGCCCGCCACGGAACCTGTGCGCCTACAGCAGTGGGAGGATGAGCGCCTGTATGAACAGCTGCGCGAGGAGCGCCGGGACGCCCCAAGATTTGTCCTGCACGATGGCCCGCCCTACGCCAACGGACACATTCATATCGGCCACGCCGTCAACAAGATCCTGAAGGATATCGTCGTGCGCAGCCGCGGCATGATGGGCTTCGACGCCCCCTATGTGCCGGGCTGGGACTGCCATGGCCTGCCCATTGAACTGAAGGTCGAGGAGAAATTCAAGAAGGCCAAACGTGACCGGGAAACAATCTCCGATATCGAATTTCGCGCCTCGTGCCGCGAATACGCCGCCGAGTGGCTGGGCGTGCAGCGAGAGGAGTTCAAGCGTCTGGGTATCATTGGCGACTGGGGCAATCCATACATCACCATGGATTACGGCTTTGAGGCCGACACCATTCGTGAAATCGGCAAGTTTTTGGCCAATGGCGGCCTGTTTAAGGGCGCCAAACCGGTGCACTGGTGCGTCAATGACCGTACCGCGCTGGCCGAGGCGGAGGTCGAATACGAGGATCACCGATCACACTCGATCTATGTCAAATTTGCCGCCGGCGAGGACCTGACCGATATCAGTCCGGCGCTGACGGGTGATTGCTCGGTGGTCATCTGGACGACAACGCCGTGGACAATCCCGGCCAATCTGGCTGTTTCACTCGGACCGACAATTGAATATGCCGCTGTCAGGATCACCGATGCCGGCGATAACCCAAACCTGAAAGCGGGTGAAATCCTGATTCTGGCCGAAGACTTGCATGGTCAGGTTTTGAATGAAATTGGCGCAAATGGAACAGTTTTAGCCCGTTTTCGCGGAAAAACACTCGATAATCGCAAGTTTCGACACCCCTATCTGGATCAGGATGCGCCGATCCTGGTCGGTGATCACGTTACGCTGGAGGCCGGCACGGGCTGTGTGCACACCGCCCCCGGTCATGGCCAGGAGGATTATGAGATTGGTCTGAAATACGGCCTGCGCGCCTTCAATCCGGTGGATGATGCGGGAATCTTTGTTCCGGGCACGCCGGTGGTCGAAGGCCGGCACGTATTCAAGGCCAACGACATCGTCGTCGAATACCTGCGGCAAACCGGCAGCCTGCTGGCGGACGGTATGGTTTCACACTCCTATCCACACTGCTGGCGTTGTCACAAACCACTTATTTTTCGGGCCACGCCGCAGTGGTTCATCTCAATGGATACGAACGGCCTGCGCGAGAAGGCCCTGCGGGCCATCTCGGAAACAGAATGGACGCCTGACTGGGGTGAGAACCGGATTCGCGCCATGGTGGAGCAGCGTCCGGACTGGTGCGTCTCCCGCCAGCGTAACTGGGGCGTACCCATCACGGCAATCCGTTGCCAGTCATGCGGATCACACGCCGTGACGACGCCGGATGTTATCGAAGCTGTGGCCAAGGAGGCTGAGGAGGGCGGCGCCGATATCTGGTTCGCCAGGGATGTAGAGGCGTTTCTGCCGGAAAACGCCGCCTGTCCGGACTGTGGCGGCAAGGCATTTGAAAAGGAGAGCGATATCCTGGATGTCTGGTTTGATTCC
>CAZQZF010000134.1:0-5940 GCA_964597745.1 uncultured Zetaproteobacteria bacterium | reverse complement strand
TGTTTTTCCGCGCCGTATGGGATATAGGCATTTTCCCGATAGGCCGTATCCGGGTGGCTGGTCGGTTAAGGCTGCAGGGGATGGAGATTCAGGGGAAGGACATCTGGCCGCATGGATTGCCGCGCATGCGCGCACCATCACCGGCGCAGCCATCGCCATCGCATGCATAGCATTCCTGCCCGCCACATATCTGACCTTTGATTTTAATCCGCTGCACTTGCTGGATGCAGGTGAACCCGCTGTCAAGACCTTCAAGGATCTGGCCAGAGAATCCAAAGCGTCGCCTTACGCGATTGAAATCATGACCAGGGACGGGGATAGCGCCGAGAAACTGGCGGAGTCCCTGCGCCATCAGGACAGCGTCGCACGCGTTGTCACCCTGACCAGTCTGGTGCCTGACCACCAGGTCGAAAAACTCGCGGCTATCGAAGATCTGACCATGCTGCTGCCGCCGTTCACGCTGAATGTGGCAAAACATACTGCGTCTGGGCCCACTGTCATCACGGCAGCCCTTACGCGGACTGTGCGAATTCTGGATACCTATAGCCATAGCCATGCGAATAGTCCGCTTGCTCCGCATGCCGACGCCCTGTCTCGCAGTATCAGCGATTTTCTGCATCGTTCCGGTCGCGACAGCGGTATGCCGCTGGCGCTTGAAAAAACGTTGATGCAGGGACTCCTTCGACAAATCAGCCTGCTCGCCGTATCGTTGTCACCGGAAACCATCACCGTGGATCAACTGCCCCGATCATTGAAACAGCGCTTTCTGGCGCCCGGCGGCAGCAGACTCGTACAGGTTTACTCAAAGCTTAATCTGGATGATCCCGGCAACATGGAACGCTTTGTGCGCCAAGTCCAGCGCTTCGCCCCGCAGGCCAGCGGCGGTCCCGTCATGATGGTCGCCGGCGGTCACGCCGTGGCCCTGGCATTCCGTCAGGCCAGCACTATAGCCTTCGTGATTGTCGCCATCCTGCTGGTATTCAGTCTCAAGAGTATCCGATATTGCATCGGCGTACTCGTCCCGTTACTGCTGGCAACACTGTTGACCGCGGCCATAATGGAAATCTTCAGCATTTCTCTCAATCTAGCCAATGTCATCGTGGCGCCGCTGCTGGCCGGACTTGGCGTTTCCTACGGTATCTATATGGCCCTACGTCAGCGCATGGAGAGTATGGACGGCCTCTTTGCCAGCGCTACGCCACAGGCTATATTGTTTTCAGCACTGACTACCCTGTGCTCATTCGGCAGCATGGCCATCTCCGGCGATACTGCCATGACCAGCCTGGGTGTGACGTTGACAATTGCCCTGAGCGTGGTGCTTGTATGCGTACTGATCATACAACCGGCCCTACTATCCTTGTCTTCGCCCTTCATTCCTGGACGGCCCGGCAATCCTTGCGCAAACGTTTACCCTCCCTCGCCGGCCAGACAAGCAGCGCCGGAAAAGTAGCCAGCCAGTCCACCGACCGTCTTAGCAGTGACAGGGCCAGAGCGCTGGCTGCATCCAGACCGAACAGTTGACCGAGCAGCATATAAGCGCCTTCCTGAGCGCCAATGCCGGCGGGCATCATGAATGCCGCTCCTCTTATGGCAAACACCATGGCATCCATGGCAATGACCTGATGCCATGCCAGCGATTGACCAAGAAATGATAATCCAATCCATGTCGGGATTACGCCGATCATCCAGGCGCCATATTGCAGGAAGAATGAACCGATCAAAGGCCCCGGCCGGTGATAAATCTCAGTAATCCGTTCATGCATGTCCTGCATGGATAAACGCATTGCACCCAGCCAACCGGAACTTGAGCGCGACATCCAGTCTCCCAGCTGGTGAAACAGCCAGCCCTTCTGCGCCAGGGCAAAACCGACTATGGCTGCGGCCGCGAGTGCCGAGACAATCAATCCGGGCAACAACCATGGGGAATCAGGCGTGCTGATAGACAGGAGCATCAGGCCGGTGACGGCAAACGCAACCTGACTGCCAAGATCAAGAGTCAAATCTACCACGGTACAGGCCGCGGCATCCGCCATGCGCATACCACCATTAGTCAGGATGCGCATGCCTGCCGCCTCACTTCCCAGCGGTGGTGTGATAAACAATTCTCCCATCGCGGCGCGCACCCAACTGGCCCAGATAAAAACACTCCATCTCATGCGCCGGGATGAAAGTAGCCACCAGGCCAGGGCGCAGGGAATAAGCATCGCGCATCGCGCCAATACCATCAGCAACAGTCCTGGCCAACCAACACGCACCGCCGCATGAATCACATCCGCCATACCGCTGTGCACCAGCAAAGCCAGTATCAGGGCGATGCCGACAATTCCGCCAATGATGAATGTACGTTTCACTTGAGATCCGAAAACGAAACAATGCGGATGCCGTAGCGGTCCAGGGCGCTGGCCGCATCAGCGCTTGTCAATGCTTCCAGCTCCGCAGTATGTTCGTAAGCGGCCATGCCCGCTTCCATGTTCGTCCAGGCGCCTGTGGCGGGATGGAAATGCATCTCCGAAATTCCGCGAGGCAACCCGGCAAGCAATCTCAATACTCGCTCATGCGTCATGTGTCCGGAATCGCACATACCGAATAACCAGTTATTAAATATAATGCCGGACCTATGCAGGCGGTAACGTATCAGTTCAACCCATGGCTTGAGAAAGACAGACATGCCGGGTTCACGTGGAAGGCGAACAGCCCTTAGGCCATAATCACGGCCCAGTTTAAGGATCAGTCCCAGTACGGTGGGATGGAGGTGCATGTGATTGTGGACATTGACATGATCGAGTACAAGTCCGGTCGTCGCGAATGCCTCAAACTGGGCCCGTATCTCGGATTCCAGCTGCCGGCGCGCAGTCGGCAGAAAGAAAAAACGCACCCCGGCCACGACAAGATTTTCCGGCAGACGGCCATTGACAGGGTGGGTTATGGCTGGAATGGCATGCGGCGGCAAAACAGGTGGCGAACGCGTTACGGCCAAATGCAGTCCGACATGCAGCGAAGGCAGCCGTTTAGCGCGGGCAATGGCATCATTCGCCGCCGCGCCGGCCACCATCAAACTGGCGGTATTAAGAATGCCTCGCACATGCGCGGTTTCAATCGCCTCATTCAACTCGACGGACACGCCGAAGTCATCACCCGTGACAATCAGGTTTCTCACGGGAAATATCTCAAGCCGCGTCTTTTCTTCCGTACAGAAACTGGAAGAACTCCACCCCTTCGCGCAAGCGGCGTTTGGTCATATCCCAGCTCTTCAGCATCTCGAATGTAATCTCTCCGATCTTGGAGGGGCGAAAATAGAATCGTTTGTAGAAGCGTTCCACGGCCTGAAAAATTTCTTCATGCGACAGATCGGGATATTCCAGCGAACTGATCTGTACGCCGGTGTTCGCAATCAGATGCGCATCCCGCAGCCAGCCGTTCTCTTGCGCCTGCCGATACAGATAGGTGCCGGGATAGGCCGCAGCAAGAGAAACCTGAATGGTGTGTGGATTGATCTCGCGGGCAAAGCGAATCGTTTCCTCGATGGTCTCATGCGTTTCGCCGGGAAGACCGACGATAAACGTGCCATGAATAACAATGCCGAGCTTATGACAATCGTGCGTGAACTGGCGCGCCCAATCCACCCGCATGCCTTTTTTGATATTGCGCAGGATTTTCTGATTGCCCGATTCATAGCCCACCAGCAACAATCGCAAACCATTGTCCTTCATTATCTTAAGTGTGTCGTACGGAACATTGGCCTTGGCGTTGCATGACCAGGTAACGCCAAGTTTACCCAGCAGGCAGGCTGTTTCCTCCGCCCGTGGCAGATCATCGGTAAAGGTATCGTCATCAAAAAAGAATTCCTTCACATGTGGAAAAGATTGTTGAGCCAGAGCAATTTCAGCGGCGATGCTCTTAGGGCTACGTTTGCGATAACGATGACCGCCGATAGTCTGCGGCCATAGACAGAAGGTGCAATGCGATTTGCAGCCTCGCCCCGTGTACAGGGAAATATACGGATGTTGCAGATAACCGATGAAATAGTCCTCAATCACGAGGTCGCGCTTGTAAACCTCGGTGACAAAGGGAAGCGCATCCATATCCTCCGTCAAGGCGCGTTCGGGGTTGTGGATGATCACGCCGCCCCGGCGATAGCTAAGGCCCGCAATTTCGGCCAGCGGCCGGCCTTCCGCCACCTCCTTGATCGTGTAATCAAACTCATTACGGGCGACAAAATCGATACTTCTGGAAGCCTCTAACGATGACTCCGGCGAAATCGCCACATGAGCGCCGACAAAACCGGTCAATAAATCAGGATTAATCGCCTTGAAGGCTTCAACCACTTTCACGTCGGAGGTAAAGGACGGCGTGCTGGTGTGTATAATCAGCAATTCATACGTGCCCGCCAGCGGCAGTAGATCAGAAAGCTCCAGCCCGCGTGCGGGCGCATCAATTAAGCGGCTACCATCCACCATAGCCGCAGGTTGAGCCAACCATGTAGGATACCAGAAGGATCGAATTTCGCGTTTGGCCTGATAGCGCGAACCGGCGCCGCCATCAAACCCCTCAAAGGATGGCGGGTTCAGAAACAGGGCCTTTTTCACAGGGAACGCTCCACGGCTCTTATTTCTCCGTGATGTTGCAGCGTCAGGTGCGAGCCCTTCCAACGCACGGTGTGGCCCATAAAGCTGGCCGCCCAGATCGCTGCCGACAGCAGGTCGCGCAACGGCGTCATGCAACATAACGGTTTGCCCCCTATGCCAAAGCCCTCCCGCACGCAATGACGTAGACGCAGACGCAGTATCATGGCGATGATCGTCATGGCAAGCCCTGCCGGTGAAGCGCCCGAAACGATCAGAAACAACAGCGCCAACGGCAACGGATGGGTCAAAATGGAACCGGCATATCCCCACGGGCTGGACGCGCGCACCGTTCGCGCCCAACGCAATTCATGCCACAACAGCGATTGGAAGTCCGGCTCATATACGATATTTTCGACAACATAATCAGACAGGCGAATAGTAAATCCGGCCCTGTTCACGCGTTTGCCAAGCTGATAATCATCCGCCAGCACATTCGCCAGGGATTGAAATCCGCCGATATCATCCAGCACCGTACGGCGCACGGCCATCGTGGCGCCGAAACAATATTGGATATCCGACAGGGTGGCGGCAACCAGCACGGAGGGAAGAAAATCAGCATTGATGTGCATGGCGCTAAACCTGGATGCCAGCGTTGAGGCCGGCGTCGCCCGATACAAACAGGTCACGGCGCCGGTTGAAATATCGCTGAACGGCGCTACAAGCGATGACAGATAATCGGGGTCAACCCGCATATCGCTATCGGCCATCACCAGAAGATCATACTTCGCCGCGGCCATCATGTTGACCAGATTACTGACCTTTAGATTCGCGCCATGGATGCGGCCATCCACGACCAGCGACATATCCAGACCGGAGAATTCGTCCATGATTCGTTTGACGACAGAAATAGTTGGGTCATCGACATGGCGCACACCGAATATAAGCTGATAATCCGGATAATTCTGTGTACAGAAGGAACATAGATTTTCATACAGTTCGTGTTCCATGCCGCATAAGGGTTTAAGCAGGGTGACAGGAGGTTGAAATCCGGAAGATTTGGGTCGCCGGGACAAAAATGCAGGAATGCGCCGCATGCAGAAGATGATGTACAGGCATGAAATTATGCTGGCGGCAAATGTTATGCAGGTGAGGCATTGGATAAGATCGGCTGTCATTTACTCCTCTCCAAAACCGCTGGAGTTGTGGCGCATGATACCGTGCTGTCAATCTGAAGTCATGCCTGCTCCACATAAAACAACAAAGAGCCCTTTATTCAAGATATCCAAGTTACTTCTATGGCATATAAGGCGTTATACTTCTGAAATAATCCTAGAAAAAGCAGTTGGAAGTGCGTGCAGAGTGGAAGGTATTGATT
>CAZQZF010000133.1:0-5950 GCA_964597745.1 uncultured Zetaproteobacteria bacterium | reverse complement strand
ATGTATCCGGGCATTACCACCCTCTTTTTTACCGTACATAAGCGTTGAAGAGCCGGTATATTTTCTATGGTGGATTTAATGATGTTTGGAAGAATTTTCCGAATAATCATATAACGCCGCAGGCAAGCGTAATGAATCTTCCTACCCAACTCATCTTTAATGCCGGGTATGTGAATGATGCCGTCGTGCCGTTAACCAGCACTTTTCTTGATACCGGCAAGCAGTGGGATAAACCGCTTGATCCGGCTGGGTCTGTTCAGACAGGCACGAAAAACAATCTGTTCACCTATGCCTATCACACATTGACGACACCCCAATCCGTCCTGTTCGATTACTTCCTTAATTATTCATCCGCCTATATTGAAAAAACAACAACCAAAGAAGGCATGCTGGCGCGCGTATTCAAAGACTATCACCACGACCGCATGCTCAACGGCGCCTATGATAGCAAGGCAGCCGATCTTTTAAGCAACAAGACAGGCTTCCGCTCGGATGCGATTCGCGCCGGTTATATCAATTCCGTGCCTCCGCATGCGAACTTCTCCGCCGCCGACATGACGGGCATGCCAGGATTGACAGGCGAGCCACTTTTCATCCAGATCAATCACGATTTAAGAAGTCCACTGGATGTGCTTCGGGCCGAGGGGGAAGCTCTGGATGTGGCCATTTCCCCATCCGTTACAGGGACGACGGTGAATTTCACCGCCACAATCACGCCCGCAGCCGCCACAAACCTTAGCTATGAATGGGACTTTGGAGACCAGAGTCCACTTTCAACTCTGGCAGCACCAAGCCGCGCCTATGGTGCTGAGGGAAGCTATACCGTAACGCTTAAAGTGAGCGGTTCGATCCAGGGACACCAACTGAGAGGTTCGACGAGCCTAAAAGTGGTAACTACCGGATATCAACTGGATAGCGATAAGGATGGCATGCCGGATGCATGGGAGACGCTGTACGGCCTGAATCCCAATGATCCAGCTGATGCCGATGGCGATCTGAACAATAATGGCGTGAACAACAGGCAGGAATATCTGAACGGTACTGATCCCACGGCCCCATACACCCCACCGGGACCACCTCCAGTCGTAACACCAATCAGCCCCACGCCGATTGAAATCATCACGCCTGTTTTAAGATTGCGCTCCGGCCCCGGCACAGGTTATGCCATTCTCACTTCGGTCAGCCGAGGGCAGAAATATGTTGCGCATGGAAAAAATGGCAACTGGTATCAAATTGATGTTCCGTCGCCAAAGACTGGAAGCGGACCGTCGCAAGGATGGGTCGCGCTTGTCGAACCGGTTACCGGTGAAATTCTGGCAAGGGAAGATTCAACTGCTTTGATGATGGTCGTGCAGAACACGGGAACCCTGGGACTGAATGTGCGCACCGGACCGGATACCGCTTTATACAATGCTGTTGCCAAAGTGTGGGATGGTCAGCGTTTTGTTCGGCAAGCAAAGAGTGGCAATTGGTATCGCATGTCTCTGCCTGCAAATCTTGGCTCCAGTTCGGGCTGGAGCGCAGATGTGATGCCGAATGACACGCTATTGATTGTTTCAAATACTGTGCCCGGAATTGGGGATGCTGATGGTGACGGAATCCCCGACAGCTATGATGCATTTCCCTATGATCCGGCTGCCTCGATTGATAGTGACGGCGATGGATATCCCGACGCATGGAATCCCAATGCGACACAGGCGCAGATTGCCGCATCAACTTTGAAAATCGATGCTTATCCAAATGATACTGCCCGATGGCAAGAAGTGTCTGGCGGAAACAGTGGTTCGCTAGATATCGCAGCGGCTGAATACTTCTTTGATACTGATCCCGGTGTCGGCTATGGCACGCCGATTTCACCGGCGGATGGCGCGTTTGATCAGCCGTTTGAGATGTTCGACCACTATGGTATTCCCACTTCCGGACTGGGGGTTGGGAGTCATACAATCTCGGTGCGCGTTAAGGATGCGAACGGAGTTTGGTCCGTGGTTCAATCCGCCCAATTTGAGATAAGCGCGCCCCGGAACGGGAATGGCACTGTGGGTGTAAGCGCCGGGTTCACCGCCTTGCAGCCGCCGACTATCGCAGCGGCTGAATACTTCTTTGATACCGATCCCGGTGTTGGCTATGGCACGCCGATTGCACCGGCGGATGGTGCGTTCGATCAGCCGTTTGAGATGTTCGACATCAGCCAAATATCCACCGCGCAGTTGAAACGTGGGCTTCATACTTTGTCTGTGCGGGTAAAGGACAGCAACAGCAAGTGGTCTCCGGTTCAGTCGGTTGCGTTCGATGTTGAATGGTCCACTATAAAAGATTCTGATGGCGATGGGGTGCCCGATGCTCAAGATGCTTTTCCGACCGATCCCGCTGCAAGCGTGGATACGGATCGGGACGGGCATCCGGATGCCTGGAACACCGGCAAAACAGCGGCGGATTCAACCAGCACGCCGCCATTGACACTGGACGCTTTTCCGAATGATTCTACTAAATGGGCCGTTAATCGTGCGCCGGCGTCCACGTCTGCTGGGATTGTTACAGCGGAGGATACGCCGAGTACGGGCGTCACGCCTGCTGTGACGGATCCGGACGTGGGAGATACGCACACGTTCACGATTGTAACGGGGCCAGCCCATGGTTCGGCCAACGTGGTTGCAAACAAGCTGGTCTATACGCCATCGGCCAATTACAACGGTTCGGACAACTTCACTTTCCGCGCGACCGATGCGGGCGGCCTGTTCGTGGATGGCACGGCCACGGTGACGGTTAATGCGGTCAATGACGCGCCCGCGCCAACTGCCCCGGCGATTATCACGGCACCTGGAACGGCTGCCACCAGCCAGGTGACGCATCACGATCCGGATGTGGGTGATACGCATACCTATGCAGTAACAACACAGGGCCTCCACGGCGTGGCATCAGTGAACACAGCGGGACTTGCCACCTATACGCCTAATACCGGATTTACAGGGTCGGACAGCTTTGTGGTGACGGTAACGGACAATGGAACACCCGCTCTTTCCGCTCCAGTCACTGTCAGTGTATCAGTGAATATGCCCGATATACCCTGGTTTGAAGACGCCGTACCTGCCGGCGCCCGTACGGGAGGCAGAGGCGAGGGTTGGAATTGGGTAACAGCCAATCCAACTCCATATTCCGGCACAAGCGCCCACCAGTCGGCGATAGCGGCGGGCTGGCATTACCACTATTTTTACAACGCGACGACTCTGCAGCAGGTCGCGGTTGGGGATTCGCTGTACGCCTATGTCTATCTTGATCCGGCCAATCCACCGACGGGGATAGTTTTAGGCTGGAGAACAGGCGGTAGCTGGGAGCATCGGGCCTACTGGGGAACTGCTGCGCCGCCATGGGGAACACAGGGCACGGCAAGTATGATGGGCATGGGCGCCTTACCGGCTACAGGGCAGTGGGTAAGGCTGGAGATTCCGGCCAGCGCGGTCGGCCTTGAGGGTCAGTCCGTAGACGGCATGGTCTTCGCCACACTGAATGGCAGATCCACCTGGGATCAGTCAGGGAAGTTTCAGGCGGCGCCTGCCCCAAGCTTTACCATCAGCGGGACGGTAACGAAGAACGCAGCTGCTCTGGCCGGAGTCAGCATGGCAGGCAGCACAGGAGCCAACTGCACTGCATCGGACGCCTCCGGCAATTACAGCTGTACGGTGGCACAGGGGTGGAGTGGAACGGTGACCCCGTTCCTGAGCGGCCATACATTCACACCGGTATCACGCAGTTATACGAACGTAACGGTCAGTCAAACCCTTCAGGATTATGCAGCTGCCGTGATTCCCACGTTCACGATATCCGGCACAGTGACAAAGAATTCCGCCGGACTGAGTGGAGTCAGTTTTAGTGGCAGTGGAGCAAGTTGTAACACATCGGACGCCTCCGGAAATTACAGTTGTACGGTCGCACAGGGTTGGAGCGGAACCATTACGCCATCCATTGCCGGACACACATTCACACCTGTATCCTACAATTATGTAAATGTAACAGTCAGTCAGACGCTTCAGGATTACAGCGCCACGGCCCTGACCGGTATAGCCTGGTTTGAAGACGCCGTACCTGCCGGCGCCCGTACGGGAGGCAGAGGCGAGGGTTGGAATTGGGTAACAGCCAATCCAACTCCATATTCCGGCACAAGCGCCCACCAGTCGGCGATAGCGGCGGGCTGGCATTACCACTATTTTTACAACGCGACGACTCTGCAGCAGGTCGCGGTTGGGGATTCGCTGTACGCCTATGTCTATCTTGATCCGGCCAATCCACCGACGGGGATAGTTTTAGGCTGGAGAACAGGCGGTAGCTGGGAGCATCGGGCCTACTGGGGAACTGCTGCGCCGCCATGGGGAACACAGGGCACGGCAAGTATGATGGGCATGGGCGCCTTACCGGCTACAGGGCAGTGGGTAAGGCTGGAGATTCCGGCCAGCGCGGTCGGCCTTGAGGGTCAGTCCGTAGACGGCATGGTCTTCGCCACACTGAATGGCAGATCCACATGGGATCAGTCAGGGAAGTTTTAAGTAATGGAATCTTGTGCTGGAAAAACTCATGACCGCAGAAGCATTGCCAGTGCAAATCCACTATGACTAAATTTTCTCTTGGTATTTCAAATGTTGAACTGAACTGACTAAATCAACAAGCCGGTCTCTCAATATCGTCTCGTCAGCATGGACAAAGCACTGATTATTCAACTTCGCAACCGGCGCCTGATTACAGCTCCCGAGACATGGACTGGCCAGCAGACTGATATCACCATCGGAGCGGCCAGGGAGTTTTTCCATGCTTGCAAGCAGTCGCTTTCCACCTTGCTCCGCACAGATTGGACCACAGCATATCTTCAGCACGTATCGCCCAGGGAGTTGAATCTGAAATAGTCCTGGTCTATCAAGCCATTGCTGGACTGATGCCCTGGAAACCTTGAATGATGCCGATAATATCGAAACGGCCGCATCGGGAATAAAGCCATAATACGCCTGCACATCCTCCATGGCTGCCAGAAGATATCTGGAATGACGGGGATAACCATGACACACCTTTTCCAGAAGATGCTGAATTTCACTCCCGGTACTCATGTCAGGGGAATTGTTTCTATCATGGGCCTTTGCAAGGGGTTTATTGGACAGGGTTATCCTCCGATTGAAGCAGGGCGACGGCCATGGCGGTTATCCCTTCCCCTCGGCCGGTAAATCCAAGGTGTTCACTGGTTGTGGCCTTGATATTGATGCAACCTGGCCGGAGGATCGGAGAGAGTCTCTCACCCATCAGTGTCAGGTATGGCGCCAGTCTGGGTTCCTGAGCAACAATGGTGGCGTCTACGTTGATCACCTTCCACCCATGCTCCTTGATTGTCCGCATAACCCGAGATAACAAAGCCAGGCTGTCGGCATCCCTGTATTCCGCATCGCTATCAGGGAAAAGTTGACCAATATCGCCCAGACCGGAGGCCCCCAGCAGAGCATCCATGATGGCATGCGTCAGCACATCCGCATCCGAATGACCGGCCAGACCCAGATGAAAGGGAACCTCGACGCCACCGAGAACCAATCTTCGGTTCTCGGCAAAGGCATGGATATCGAGCCCCTGCCCAATACGAAGAATCATGTTCCCTCCTCACAGGTAATATAATTCTCCAGCCACTGAAGGTCTTCCCGGGTGGTGATCTTGCGATTTTTCGGATCGCCCTGGCTGACATACACATCGAAACCAGCCGCTTCGAGCAGAGCGGCGTCATCGGTAAACCGGCTTAAATCATCGGAATGGGCCCGAACCGCCCGGTCAAACCATTCCCTGCGCGCTACCTGCGGAGTCTGTACTGCGCGCAGGGATCTACGATCCGGCGTACCCACCTCCTTCCCGGCTTCCTTGACCGGTTTGAGCGAATCGGTTACGGAAAGCCCCGGAATGTTGCGTCCGTGCTTATCCGCTCCACGAA
>CAZQZF010000132.1:0-6029 GCA_964597745.1 uncultured Zetaproteobacteria bacterium | reverse complement strand
TTGAGCACCTGTATGTCGTGACAACTAAACCAGTAAACCACACTGTAAAAATCTTCGCCATCAAGATAAGTCCCATATTCCGAATTTAGCAGGTAGACATAAAACGGCCTGCCAAGCTGTTCGCAATGTTTGATGGTCAAGGCTGTGCCGCCGGAAGGTTCCCCAAGGCACAATATCAGCGAGGCGTCGGAATCGCGTACATTCCACTTGGTTCGCGTTTGATAGGACTTACCACGAGTCTCTTTCAGGGGATATCTGGCCGGGATCATGCCGTCTTTGGCCCGGCGTCCGCGCGGACACCAGCCGCCAACTTCGATACCCAACGCCATAGCCGCATCGAGCGCGGCGCGATCCACGCCGGTCTGTCCGCCGGAAATAACTTTTTTCAGTGCCGGGGTGCCTAAGATATATGGCACGACGTCTTCCATGGTCAGCCCTCCTTTTTACCGCTTGGCTTGTTCACTTGGAGTAACACGCTACGATTGGTGCCGGGCGATTCAAGTAGATGAGTAGGGGAACTTTTATGAGCATCTTTGATACAATATGGAGAAGGCGAGGAAGACCTGCCACGCAAGCATAAGAATTTGAGGAAGAGTTGACTATACGGCATAACGCCATGACCGGTCGCGATTACTCTGACCTGCTTGAGAATGGCGATGTTGCCATCAAGTTCCGGTTCCCAAAACCAGATTAGTGGCGTCCCCAACCGGGTTCGAACCGGTGTTGCCGCCGTGAAAGGGCGGTGTCCTAGGCCACTAGACGATGGGGACATCGTTATTCCTGACTGGTGAGCCGGGGCGGTCTCGAACCGCCGACCCGCAGATTAAAAGTCTGCTGCTCTACCAACTGAGCTACCGGCCCTGAAAACGCGGAAGTGTCAACATTCCTGCTCCGCTGTCAAACTTTGTCTCGACCTAACCCTTTTCAGTCAGGCCACAATAGCCGACCGAATTTCCTCCGACTTTTCTTCACTGCACAAACGGGTCACAAGCCTCAGGGCAAATTCGATGGCGGTTCCAGGCCCGCGGCTAGTAACCAGGAAATCATCCTCAACCACCGCACTGTCCATATACACAGACGATGGCGACAGCTCCTTCATCTCCGTTTCACAGGAGGGGTAGGAGGTCACCCGCATCCCATCCGTAATACCAAAGGCGGCAAGGGCCGTTGGCGCGGCGCAAATCGCGGCAATAGACTTGCTCCGTTCACGCAGGCTCTTAACCACAGCCTTCACATTGGCATCGTCGCGCAGAAGATGGGCATTGGGAAGGCCGCCGGGCAGCACCACCATGTCCCAGTCCTCATTCATAACATCCGTGAGAATGGTATCGGGCTTCATCACAATACCGGAACGGCCGCTAAACGGTTCGGGATCCAGACCGGCGGTCACCACCTCGATCTTTGCCCGGCGAAGAATATCCACGACGGCAATGAACTCGATCTCCTCAAATCCTGTTGTAAACGGAACCAGAACACGCGCCATATCAACCTCCTGATGAATTGACAGAGAATACTCCGGAGAAAAGTGTAAACAACACCGTATGTGATATTTACAATACCGCGGGTCAAACCTAATGTTCCTTCCACAAAAATCATCTTGAAAGGAAAAGAATGTCCGTAGTTGTTCTGGCTCAACCGGGGAGTTCCTGCCCGGATCACGGGGCCTATCGGTGTTTTTCAACGCCCGATGGCGGCAGGCTGTTTATCCGGGATCATCAAACGCCATTCGATATCATCAACCGGTGGCATGCCGACCCGGACCTGGAGGTCTGGCAAAGGCCGGGTACTCCACCCAACATGCTTGCATGGCTCTCCGGTGCCATCAATTTTCCCGCATTTAAGGAGATATGCACCGTATTGGCCATGGAAGGGCACACCGTGGTCTGCATTCGTAAGACAGATGACTCGTGGCTCCTTGAACTGGCCGGAATGGATGCCGATACGCGCTTTTTGACCCTGCGGTTGCGGCCACTGGCTGAGCGTCTGGGCGTGGACATTGCCATCACCGCTACTTCCCCATCCCCATCACTCTCCAAACCCGGCTGCCTTTTCATGGATATGGACTCAACGCTGATTCAGTGTGAATGTATTGATGAAATCGCCGGGCGCCTTGGAATCAGGGAAAAGATTTCTGCCATTACCCGGCGAGCCATGGAAGGGGAACTGGATTTCACCGCCTCACTGCGCGGACGGGTCAAGCTGCTGCGGGGCCTGAAGGCCGATGTCCTGCGACAGGTTTATGATGAACGAATTCTGCTGAACGAAGGGGCTGAAAAGCTGATCGCCACGCTGCATGACAGGGGTTGGAAGGTCGGCCTCGTCTCAGGCGGATTTACCTTTTTTACCGATCTGTTAAAAGATCGCCTTGGCCTTGATTTTGCTGCTGGAAACAGGCTCGAAATAACGGACAAAAGGCTCACGGGCAATCTTCTCGGCCCCATTATCGATGCAACCGCCAAAAGGAAGGCATTGATCCGGAAGGCAAAGGCATGGGATATTCCCATGACCCAGACCGTAGCTATGGGCGACGGCGCCAATGATCTCCCCATGCTGAACGCCGCGGCGCTCGGAGTCGCTTTTCACGCCAAGCCCAAGGTGCGCGAAGTCGCCCCCTACTCCATCTCACGGGGCGGCCTCCAGCGAGTCCTGGATCTGCTGTAGTGATAAAATTAAAAGTTTTACCGCCTTCCCTCTGCGAACCTCTGCGTACTCCGCGCTTAAAAATATTTTTCCTTTATCCTGAATCCTTCGTGCAATATGCGGGTTAAAACCGCGCTCGGCAAACCATGAGCCATCGCGGACCCGGCTGGATCCAGTGGGCTCAGGACGGCTTCATCCTCTGGGTGCTGCTAGGCGCCGCCTGGGGCTATGCCTATCCGGAAACCGCAAGCATGGGCAAGGGATGGATTCCTGAACTACTTGCCCTGGTCATGCTCGGCATGGGTCTGACGCTGACCCGTCAGCAGTTGTTGACCCTGAAGAAAGCCGGTAGACCCGTAATAATCGGAATATGTCTGCAGTTCCTCGTTATGCCCCTGGGCGCATGGCTGCTGGTAACAATCCTGGGGTTGCCAAAGGAAATTGCTATTGGCGTCATCCTTGTGGGGGCGGCCCCCGGCGGCACCGCATCCAATGTCGTCGCCTTTCTGGCTCGCGGCGATGTGGCCCTGTCAATCGCCATGACCTCCGTTTCAACCCTGCTGTCCCCCGTCATGACGCCTCTATGGGTATGGCTTCTCGCTTCATCATGGCTGCCCGTCGATCCCATGGCCCTGTTTTATACCGTCACCAAAATTGTCCTTCTGCCCGTTTTGCTCGGCATCGCCCTGCGCGCCTACTGGCGGCCTGAACAATGGTTTCTGAATGGATTTCTGCCTCTTGGCTCTATACTGGTTATTGCCTGGATCGTCGGCGTCATCACTGGGCTCAATCACGACTCACTGAGCCATACGGCCGGCCTCACTTTTGTCGCTATCGTAATGTTGAATGCCCTCGGGCTTATGCTTGGCTATCTCGGTGGAAGACATGCCCGGCTTTCAGAAAAACAGACAAGAACCGTAGCCATTGAGGTCGGCATGCAAAATTCTGGTCTGGCAGTAGCCCTAGCTGTCAGCCATTTTACACCGCAGACGGCAATCGCCGGCGCCCTGTTCAGTATCTGGCACAACATCACCGGCCCGCTGCTCGCCAGCCTCTGGCGCCGTAAAGAATGATGGGTGCATTTCCTGGCCTCCTGTGAGTCGCTCACACCTTTGATTTGGCAGTATGATGTATTAGAAAGCAGTAGGTGATTACAATCCAAATCGGCATCCTGCCGCACAAAGCCTGAAGGGCAAAAATCGTCCATGAATGGACATTCAGATGCTAGAACAAGCCCTGAAGCTAAAGAAAACTCCGTGGGTAGTGGAAATCAATCGACTGGTCTACGTACAAGAGATTTCCTGTGACAGAAATCTTGGCTACCATATTTCTCCTTTTAACGGCCGATTCCCCATTCCGATTCCTTTAACCACTGCATGAAATCAGCTTCAGTAAGCGGACGGCTCATAAAATAGCCTTGCGCGACGTTGCAACCAAGATCATGTAATTGATTCCATACTGCCTGTGTTTCAACTCCTTCGGCGGTAGTCGTGAGACCTAAATTATGGGCAAGGTTGATAATGGAACGCACGATCATGGCCTGCGTTTCATCCGAAGGCATATTGAGGACGAAGGACTGGTCAATTTTGAGTTCATGCGCTGGCAGGTCCTTAAGATATGCCAGAGAAGAGTAGCCTGTGCCAAAGTCGTCAATGGACAACCGAATACCCATGGTATGAAGTTGCTGCAAAGTCCTTTGGGCATGTACTGGATCAGCCATCAGGCTGCCTTCGGTAATTTCCAACATGAGCCAGGAAGGCTCAACTCTGTAGCCCCGCAGACTTTTGGTAATCGTATCCACAAGTTGCGCATCCAGTAAATCCTGCACTGCCAGGTTGACGGCCATTGTCAATTCCAGGCCTTGCTGGCGCCATCGCTTTGTCTGGGCAAAAGCTTCGTTGAGAACCCAGTAAGTCAGGGGATGAATCAGGCCAGTTTGCTCCGCCATTGGGATGAACAGGTCTGGGGTCATAAATCCCTTTTCCGGATGCTGCCAGCGTACCAGTGCTTCCACACCGATAACGCGCTTCTTATCCATATCAATTTTTGGTTGATAGTAGAGGATCAGTTCATTTTGCTCGATAGCTCGACGCAACTCGCCTGCCAGTTGCAAATGCTCCAATGTATACTGTTCCATTCCCGTATCGTATACAGTGATACGGCTGTGCGTTGATTTGGCTACTGCCATCGCTACTTCTGCTAGCTCCATCAAGGTATCGGCATCTTCACCGTGATCAGGATAGAGCGCGATTCCTATGCTCATCTCGACATCAATGGTGTAGCCCTCAAGAATAAGAGGGCTTGAAAATATCTCCAAGATTTCGGAAGCAATACCTAAAGGCTGCTGCGAATCCGCAAGCGGCGTTAATAGCAGAGCAAAAACGTCTCCACCCGGACGCGCGACTGTGTTTGCCCCATGTGCAAATTGCTGCAACCGTTTGGCCACCTTTTGCAGAGCACGGTCACCCGCTGGATGTCCGAGAGTTTCGTTAACCACCTTAAAGCGATCCAGACCGATGAAAAACAAGGCGAACGAACCCTTTGGGCTGACAGCGTCGATTGTTCGCCGTAGGAGCTCATGGAGCAAAGTGCGATTGGGCAGATCGGTGAGCGTATCATACAATGCCAGGTGCTCCATCTTCGCTTCCGCCCGTTTACGTTCGCTGATATCAACTGCTGAAGGGATCAGGTAAATAACATCACCTGCCTCGTTGAGCAAAGGTTGCAAGCAGAAATCAATGGTAATGAAACGATTCTTGCCAATACGTATAACCACGTCGTAACGGCAGGTTTCTCCCCCGGCTACCCGGCGGATCGCATTATATAGCTGCTGTTTGACGGGCTCCGAATAGGACCACCAGTATGTCTGCTCAAAGGGTTTTCCCAATACATCTTTGTGCTTCAAGCCTGCTATCTCGAGGGCTGGTCGGTTTACTTCTATCAACGTGCCCTCCGGTGTCATGAGGCCGACAAGCATTTGTGGGCCAAGGCCATCGAGGACATTTCGAAGATGCTGTTCGCTTTCTTTCAGGGCTTCTCCAAACCGTACCCGGTCGGTGATGTCGCGGAGAATAACTGTAAAAGTAATCTGGCTGTCCATGTTTAATTTGCTTATGCTGGCATCGGCAGGGAACTCGCTCCCATCTTTGCGCCGCCCAAAGATACCCTGCGATAGCTCACCCATTCGGCGGGTGGATTTAGGCGCGGTGGCAAAGGCACGAATATGCTGTTGGTGTACTTTTGCAAAACGTGGTGGTAAGAGCACATTAAGTGATTGCCCCAGCACTTCCTTAGCATGGTAGCCAAAAATCTGCTCTGCACCCTGATTGAACTGGAGTATATGTTGATCTTTGTCTATCGTGATAATGGCATCTGCAGCGATGCCAAGA
>CAZQZF010000131.1:0-6082 GCA_964597745.1 uncultured Zetaproteobacteria bacterium | reverse complement strand
TAAGAGTTTTTTCCGTTTAGCAAAGCGAATCAAGAGCTTGCGCCATGTGGGTGCTTCCAACTGAGGTTTCTAGGTTGAACCCTATTTTGCGGCGGATGCGTCCCCTTCAAGACCGAATGATTCATGCAGGGACTTAACGGCCGGTTCGACGAATTTCTCATCCAGGACTACCGTAATCTTGATCTCACTGGTGCTGATCATCTGGATGTTGATCTTTTCCCGGTACAGGGCTTCAAACATCTGTCTCGCCACACCGGCATGCGAACGCATGCCAACGCCTACAATGGAGACCTTGGCCACGGTATCATCGCCAATGACCTTCCGCCCGTCCATCCGCTCACAGACCTCCCTGAGGATGGCCATAGCCGTATGGAAATCCCCTCTGGGCACGGTAAAGGTAATATCCGTCAGCCCCTGTTCGCTGACATTTTGTACGATGACATCAATGTTAATCCCAGCCTCAGCCACCGGACCGAAAACAGATGAGGCAATCCCTGGATGATCAGGAATCCCCAGTATGGTGATTTTGGCCTCATCGCAATGACTGGTTATACCGGTAACGGCTGCTCGCTCCATATTTTCATCCTCATGCGTTACCAGCGTACCGGTAACGTTCTTAAAACTGGACCTGACATGGATTGGCATGCGGTATCGCATGGCCATTTCCACCGATCGGGTCTGCAATACCTTGGCGCCAAGACTGGCCAGTTCCAGCATCTCTTCATAGGAAATGCGGTTAATCTTTCTGGCTTCGGGGACAAGACGGGGATCGGCCGTATAAATCCCGTCAACATCCGTATAGATGTCACAAATATCCGCTTCCAGGGAAACGGCCAGGGCCACGGCGGAGGTATCCGACCCCCCCCTGCCAAGGGTGGTAATATCACCCTCTTCGTCAACACCCTGGAACCCTGTCAATACAGGAACTTCCCCCCGTTTCACATGCGTCAGCAAGCGCTTGCTTTCAACTCCTTGGATACGGGCGCGCGAGTGAATACCAGTTGTTTTGAAGCCGGCCTGTAACCCTGTATAGGAGTAGGCGGGCACGCCCCTGCTCCTTAATTCAATGGCCAACAGCGAAGCGCTGACCTGTTCGCCGGAGGCCAGCAAGGTATCCATCTCCCTGGCAACCGGCTCGGCGGTAAGACTATACGCCATGGCAAGAAGACGGTCCGTTTCCCCTCCCATCGCCGAAACAACGACTGCCGTTTCAATGCCTTCACGCCAACTATCCTCTACCAGGGACGCTGTCTTGCGGATGCGTTCCAGGTTCGCCAGAGACGTACCGCCAAATTTTTGTACCACGCGTTTCAGGGTCTTTTACCCTCATACAATGTTGCAATAGCAACCTTGTTCATACCAAGCTGACGAAGCGTATCCAGAACGAATACGACCCGCTTATGACGGGCCTCGGCATCGGCGCGAAGCACTACCCGAATACCCGGATCGCCCTTGCTGGCATTCAGAACGCGCCGCCGCAAATCAGCGTCGTCAACGGCCTCATCGCCCACGAAAAGGCTGCCGGAAGCCTTGATATTGATGACTACCTCCTTGACCTTTTCTATCTGCTCATGGCTTTTGCTGCTCGGCAGTTCAAGTTTCAGACTGCTGCTAATCTTGAATGTGGTGGTAACAAGAAAGAAGATCAGCATGAGGAATACCACATCCACCAGGGGCGTGATATCCACCGTATAGTCGACTCTTCTTTTCCGGCGCAGGCGCATCAGCGCTGACCCTTAAGCAACTCGACAAAGCGCAGGGCATGCTGTTCTATCTCAATAACGAAACGATCTACGCGGGACTCGAACAGTCTGTAGGCCACCAGCGTTGGAATGGCAATGGTCAGACCCGCGGCGGTGGTATTAAGCGCCTTGGAAATGCCGCCAGCCAGAATATTGGCCTGGCCTACGCCCTGAATGCTGACGACCTGAAAGACCTCGATCATGCCGATCACGGTCCCCAGCAGACCGAGCAGTGGCGCTATGGCGGCAATGACGCCGAGCGCGCCGATGTTTCGCTCCAGATGAGCCACTTCCTGTCTGCCCGTCTCCTCAAGAATCTCCTTCATAACAGGCCGGCTGACGCCACGGTTCATCAGGGCGACATACAGAATCCGGCTCATGGCAGTATGCCGGTTCTGACAGATCTGTACGGCATCTCCCACCTTGCCGCTGCGGATAGCCAGTTCAACCGCCTCAATATCCTGCCTCGGAACAACGGCGGACCGGCGCAAACTCCAGCTTCGTTCAAAAATAATCGTCAATGCCAGGACGGAACACCCCAGCAGGACAAACATGACCGTACCGCCCTGAATTATAAAATTATACACATGATCTCCTGAGACAATATAACCGAAACCAGACAGGAAACGATTTAACCACACAATTTGGCAGGATGCCAGAATTGGACGTACAGGATACGCCCTTTGGGTGAGGGGCACGGATGCCCCGAATCACAAAAAGGCAGGGCAGCCGTTTGGACGGACTTCAGTCCGCCCGCAGGGTGAGGGGCACGGATGCCCCGAATCACAATTTGGCAGGATGCCAGAATCGGGATGATCTGCTTGAAAGCCTCAAGAATCCCGTTGAGGTGGCTGCTTATCTGGATGCTGCGCTCGAAGGCGGGGATCGCTCTGTTTTTCTGTTGGCTGTAAAAGATGTGACCGATGCCAATGGCGGCGTAAGGGAAGTTGCGGAGACCGCTGACCTGAACCGCGAAGCACTTTACAGAACCCTTTCAAAGAATGGCAATCCAAAACTGGCCAGCCTCGACTCTATCCTTCATGCAGTCGGCCTTCGATTATCTGTAGAACCTGTTGCAGGCGTAAGGTCATCTCGCCAGTAACTCCGAACAAATACCCGGAAGTCAAGCCTGACCCGGCCACGCGTCGGCAACCCAAAGAACAAGGCAAAGTCAGGCTTTCTCACCGAAGAAGGGCAACACCGCGCCAAAGAACTTTTCCAGCAATACTTTTGTGAAAAGTAACTACCAATACAGACAAAATGCGCGAAACAAGACCTAACCCCTTCTTCTCGAAACAAGACCCCTTCTTCTTCCTTCTTCCCGAGCTTGCTCATGGCTTGATTCTCATCACACCCATTCCTCCCGCCATACACGGAACTCCTTGGGCCGCAAACGGTAACGTGCGATATTCCCCTCATGCAGACTCATGAGTTCCGTTTCTGCCACCTCAACAAAACGAGGCCGTTCATCCTGCTTCACGCTTTTCTCCGCCCGTTGTTTAATCAAGAGAATGGCTTCCTTTTTGTCCCTGCCGCTACGAACAACCCCGGCGACAACCTCCGCCAACAGGTCACGATACCGCAGGCGAAACGGGTCCGGCTCACCCAATGATTGCTGCACCGCTGAATAACGTGCACACGAGCGCTCATAGGCCCAGACGAACACATCACGCAGCAATTCGATTCGGTTCAGTTCATACACTCCCAGAATACCGTCGATATATGCCCGCTCCGGCACATCAATAAACGACAACGGGCAAAGATTGCCCCGGATCAGGGGAATATTGGCCGCAAGCCGGGATACGCGTTTGTTCACATCCTCAAAAGGCTGCAAATAAGACAGATGAACCAGAACAAAAAAGGCCTGTTCAAACGGGTCGGAAATCGCCGATGCCGTTTCCAGCACCTGCTGAAAACATTCGCTGATCAATTGCGGCACTTCCAGCGGATGATACACCGTGCCGCCAACACCCACGGCAATGCTGCGCAGACGACCGCAGGCCTGCGGGTCGGCAAGCAGGTTCTCGGAGAGCAGCGCATGAAGATTCAGGATAGTGTATGAATTGAAGCCGATCTCCTCCGCCTCATCAGTCAGCAACTCAATCGCAGCCTTGTGGTTCAGAATCATCTGCGTTTCCGTGGCGTCCTTGCCCTCGGCGGATTCACCCAGATCCAGCAATCGCTCCGTTTCCAGCAGGGAATAGGTATTGCCCTCCAGCCGGCTGGAGTTCCATGACAGATCAATCAGCAAGCGGTCAAATATCTGTCGCGCATAGGTTCCGGCCGGACGGTTGCTGTCCGGCGAACGCCCCTTCTCCGCAAGCTGCTGACGAATTTCCGGAGTAAGATAAAATGTCTCATTGGGGCGGTATTCATTCAGGAAATCCCGGTTGTAGCCGACGGGCTTTCTCTCCTGAGTTGGTTTGCGTACCTCCTGACTGATGACTTTCGCCTCGGGAGATATGGGGACATATCTTTCCGCTGTCGCCGTGCCTTTGAGTTCAAACTTTCCTTCTGCCTTGGCGGTGATGCCGAGCAAACGATACCTTGACCCAGCCCCCCTGCCCTCATGCACCAATCGCTTCTGCTCAACCAGCAGTGCCAACCGGCGCTGCAAAGTGCGGCGCGGAAGATCAATGGCAAGTACGCCGCATATCTCATTGAGAGAAACATCATCGGAAAAATTGCTTACAGCCTTGAAGACGGCATCAAGTTCATGTTGTGGAATTTTTCTGGCCATGACCAGGCTATTATGGCGCAATTATCAGAATTGCGCCACTAAAAGCTCCTATTGCGCCAGATCAATATTCTTTGTTGCGCAATTCATGTCGATGCCCTCGACACCAAAACATAACGTGTCGAATAATCAGGGAACCTTCGACACGTTCTCACTTTAGTGGCGCGATATAGGAATTGCGCCACTAAACCACGTTTTATTTGTCGCTTATCCCTCTTATATGTCGCATAAACAGGTTTAAACGTCGTGAAAAAATCATTTCTAAGGCGTGAGCACCGAAGGTCTCAAGTCTCACAATCCAACATTTACGACGCCTTCCCTCTGCCATTTTAAGGCCAAGAGATTTTTTTACAGCACGACTCACTATCGCTTAATTGGTTACATATTCAACATCAAAAACATAAGGAAGTCGGGTCAGTTGTCAGTTGTCCAAGCTAACTTCTAAAACATAAGTGATTTCCGACCCATTCCACGATTCCAACCACATCAAGTTAAACCCGCCGAAAGACAAAAAGGCCTGTCTGCCGAACAGGCAGGCCGAAGGCTGTTTGGACGGACGCAAGGCCGCCCGAAGGGTGAGGGCTGCAAGCCCGAGTCAATTACGGGCTGAAGATCAGCAGATTAAGGGGGGTGAGATGAACATGAGCAGTTACAATGATGAATCATTGTTGACATACATAAGTCATAAAACATAATAGCACACATGCGTATGACACTCTCTATACCTGATGATGTTGCGGATAGGTTCCGTTCAGCAATCCCTCCCCGCAAGCGGTCGGGCGTTATCGTACGATTGATTGAGCGTGAATTGGAGCATCGCAATAAGGCGCTGGCTGCGGCCTGTGTTGCCGCGAATCAGGATGAACTGCTGGAAAAGGAAATAGACGAATGGCAGTCGTTTGATGACACGCTTGAAGAATAACGATGAGAAGATAAAGCGTGGGGAAATCTGGTGGGTTAGTCTCGATCCGACTCAAGGATCAGAAATAAGAAAAACAAGACCCTGCCTTGTTTTATCACATGACACGGTCAATGCGTTGAGAAAAACAGTAGTCGTTGTTCCTCTTTCTTCTTCGGCTCGATCCCATCCACCAATCACGGTTCCCATCCCGTGTCAGGGAAAACAGTCTGTTGCAATCATCGATCAGATACGGGCTGTGGCAAAACATCGGTTGAAAAACAGAATCGAGCTTGCTTCCGGCCCGCACATCAAGCATATCATGAATGCCCTGTTGCAGATTTTACAATGATGAAGAAATTAACCTGGCCCGGCCCCGGTACCCCAATCGTCAATCGCGCTATATTGCAAAAGACAGCCCAACCCTTATTACTGTTTTCCCTGATCTGCGCCTGCCTGTGCGTGAACGCACGCAGACAGGTGGTGAAATATTGATCACAAATGCCGTGCCCACCACCGCAATAAATCATCGCGATTCCGGGAGATTCCCGGCCTCCAGCTCCATAACTTCCAGGAGGCAGGATCGGCCTCTGAAGGTTAGGCAATCACGTCCCCATACGCAGTCATCCATGCTCTAATCCCCTGCCGCTTGTACCGTTGAACGACCGCCCCCATCGCGAATCCATCACGTATGTGGAGGCCGGA
>CAZQZF010000130.1:0-6118 GCA_964597745.1 uncultured Zetaproteobacteria bacterium | reverse complement strand
TCATAATACCATCCCGCACGATCAGGGTCTATCATCGCAAAACGATCGGCGCCAACCAATCTATTCCTGCTGTTATCGCCGATGCGAATGTGTTTTCCATGGGTGACGGCTACGCGCATCAGTTCAGCCTCTGAAGCAATTATCAATTGCCAGCCGCGAATCTCCTTGAGGTTTGTCTCTTCAAGAAACCGGATGGAAACATGATCCGCACCGGCCGACAGCAGCCACAGCTTCAACCAGCCCGTGGCGATGCCGGAGCAGACAAGACGCAATGCCGCCGATGCGCTTAAAATGATGTGAGCCGGGTTCATAACCAGATTCCAGCCATGGCGATGATGAATCCCGAGATAGCGCCGGCCACCAGATCATCCGCCTGAATGGCCCACCAGTCCGGCCCCCAATGTTCCGCCGCGGAAACCGGCCAGGGCTTGACGATATCGAGAAATCTGAATCCGGCAAAGGCGGCGATGGCCAGGACGGGAGTCAAAGGAAGAAACAGGGCAATGATGCCAAGGCAGAGCCATTGCCCAAGCCACTCATCCACGACAACCCAGGCCGGATCCCTGTCGTCCTCGTCAGCCAGCACCACATAACATGCCCGGCAGGCAACAGGCAGGAGGATGACAAGCGCCGCCAAAATCCCCCAGAGACCCAGACCATGCACAAGCATGAAACCAATCACCAGCGCCGCCAGGCTTCCCGATGTGCCGGGGGCGAACGGAACCCAACCGCTGCCGAACCCGGCGGCAATCAGTCTATGCAAAATGCTCATACCCTGTTTCATTGATAAGAAAAGGCCGGCTATTCAGGAAAACCTTCACTCCCGATCCCTCTTTGCAGCTTCCGATGCATATTGCAAACTCCCGCAAGACTCCAGACAGAGAAGGATCGGCAGTGCACAACAGGGCGTAATCTTCTCCCCCGCCGAGCACAAGCCGCCGAGCTGTTTCGAACCCGGTAATTTCAGCCAACAGGGATAGATCCGGAATACTGTCAACGTGCAGATGCAATGAAAGTCCTGATGCCCTAGCAATGTGATTTGCATCCTGTATGAGCCCGTCACTGACATCGATGCAACAACGGACGCCAAGCCTTAGCAATCTCTGACCCTCATCCAGTAAAGGGACGACTTTTCTAAAATGATCCACATACGTCCCACTACGAATACCCTGACGCCATTGCTCAAGCCCTAACGAGGCATATCCGGAATTACCAATCAGCCAGACATTGTCCCCTGCCCCGGCCGCATCCCTTCTCAGTGCCGACCCCCGCCTTACCAGCCCTCCAACTGTCACGCCCAGCGCATTGACGGATGAACGGGTCGTATCCCCTCCGGCCAGTTCCAGCCCGTAACGTTCCATGGCGGCGATAGCGCCGTTTCCCATTGCCTCCGCCGCCTCGATAGATATGGCCTGAACGCCAAGCCATATCCATGCGGGTTCGGCGCCCATGGCGGCCATATCGGACAAGGCCGCGGCGATTGCCCGATCCCCTGCATTAATGAGCGGGAAATCCTCCGGCCAATGGATGCCTGCAACAAAATGATCCAGACTGACCGCCAGTTCCATACCTTGGGGAATGTTGTGTACGGAGGCGTCATCTCCGTTGGAAATGCTTGTGCGCTCATGGATAAACCCTGGGCGGAAGATTCGTTCAATCAGTTCAAATTCCGCATTCATCTGTTAAAATCGGGGGATCAGGTTCACGGTTCCACAGTTCAAAATTATGTACTGCGGGTTGTTTGCGCGAGGTGATCCAGAACCCCGTTGACAAAACAACGGGCATTTTCATCGGCATAGGTCCGAGTCAGATGCAGGGCCTCATTGATAATGACCCGGTACGGGATGTCCGGACGATACTGAAGCTCCCAGACCGCGAGCAACAGGATATTGCGCTCGATCATGCCAATGCTGCCGGGACCCCGGCTGCCAACAGCCTTGTTGATCATCTGTTCCAGGGACTCGACATTTTCCGTAACGCCTTTTATCAACTCCCGCAGATATTGCCTGTCCTGATCGCCACGGCCTTTTTCACGAACCCTGCCATCCAGAAGAGGAGTCAGGGCCAAGGCATCACGGCCTCCACTGTTCCAGGCATACAATATCTCGATCGCGGATTCACGGGCCTTATGCCGGTTGGCCATGCTTTTCCTTAAGATCCGTTAAAAGACATGCCACTTCAATGGCCGTCAATGCCGCCTCAGCGCCTTTATGGCCATGCTTTCCCCCCACGCGTTCCAGCGCCTGCCCTTCATGATCCACCATCAACACGCCAAAACCAACCCCGACATCGCCGCGCTGGGCAACTCGGCCTACTGCCTCAGTTACCGCCTTACAGATGTAATCGTAATGGCTGGTATCTCCCCGGATGATGCAGCCCAGGCAAACAATGGCCTGATAGCTTCCGGATTCCGCCATATTCGCCGCCACTGTTCCCAGTTCAAAGGCCCCCGGCACGGATACGACCCGAATATCTTTCTCGTTTGCTCCATGCCTGACCAATGCATCAACCGCCCCCGACAGCAATGCATCCGTGATGTCGCCATTAAATCGACTTACGATGATGCCCGTGGCGATGCCTTTAGCACTAACTCCGCCTTCCAGTTCCGGCGCACCCAGACTCACTTGGTTTTTCCATCAATATCCAGAAGATGTCCCAGCTTGTCCCGCTTGGCCTGGAGATAAGCGATATTGCCGGCATGCGAGCGCGTCTGCAACGGGACACGTTCAACCACTTCCATGCCATACCCATGTAACCCTATAATCTTTTTTGGATTATTTGTCATAAGTCTGAGCTTGCGAACACCGACGTCACGCAGTATCTGCGCTCCGATTCCATAATCACGCAGGTCTGCGCGGAAACCGAGCCGTTTGTTTGCCTCCACGGTGTCGTGACCGGCATCCTGAAGATTGTACGCCTTGAGTTTATTGATCAATCCTATGCCGCGCCCTTCCTGCCTGAGATACAGGATCACGCCCTCTCCCGCTTCGCCCACCTGGCGCATGGCGGCATGCAGTTGAGAGCCGCAATCACATCGCTCTGAACCGAACACATCCCCGGTCAGGCATTCTGAATGCACGCGTACAAGACACGGCGAGTCGGGCTTCGGATTACCAAGAACCAGGGCCATGTGTTCGGCTTGATCTATAAGATTGCTGTATCCTATCAGCCGAAAGGTGCCGTAAAAGGTAGGCAAGCGCGTTTCAACTTCTCGTTTAACAAGCGAATCATTCCGGGTGCGGTAGCGAATAATATCTGCAATGGTCCCCACCTTAAGCCCATGATGACCGGCAAAGGCCTTCAATTCGGGCATACGCGCCATGGATCCGTCGGCATTCATGATTTCACAGATAACCGAGGCCGGTTTCAAATCGGCAAGACGGCAAAGATCCGTACTCGCCTCGGTATGGCCCGCCCGCACGAGTACGCCCCCCTTCTTGGCCATGAGGGGAAAGACATGACCGGGGCTTACAACGTCATCCGGAGCGGCATCATCAGCGATTGCAACTCGAACCGTCTGAGCTCGATCATAGGCGGAGATACCGGTGGTTACCCCTTCAGCCGCTTCAATGGAAACGGTAAAGGCGGATTTGAACTTCGCATTAGAGTCAACCACCATCAGCGGTAGTCCCAGTTGCTTGATTTGTTCCTCCATCAATGTCAGACAAACCAGGCCGCGAGCATGCGTGGCCATAAAATTGATGGCCTCGGGAGTAATCCATTCCGCCGCCATGACGAGATCTCCTTCGTTTTCCCGATCTTCGTCATCAGCCAAAATAATCATCCGGCCAGACCTCAATTCTTCGATCAATTCCTCACAAGGCGATAGATTCATAATGCTCCTGACGGGGTATGAAGAAGATGCTCTACATACCGGCCGATAATATCCGTTTCAATATTGACGTGATTGCCGACAACCAATCTTTCGAAATTGGTATGTGACAGAGTATGAGGAATGAGGTTGACCGTAAAGCAGTTGTCGTCCGTTTCATTGACTGTAAGGCTGACGCCATTGACTGCAACAGATCCTTTGACGACCACATATTTAGCCAGAGATACGGGCAACTCAAACTTAAGGCATTGATGCTCACCCGCTTGATCGATAGATACAATGACCGCCGTGCCATCAATGTGCCCCGTAATCATATGTCCGCCAAGAACATCCCCCAATCGCATGGCCGGTTCCAGATTGACGGCCATTCCAACCCTGGCCGTGTCGAAGCAGGTGCAGTTGAGCGTTTCACCAGACAAAACAGCGGCAAACTTTCCAGCTTCAGGCAAGGATGTGATAGTCAAACAACAACCATCCACGGCGACAGAATCTCCAGGTTGCCACGCGCCGGTATCAAGACCCGTTGAAAATACAAACTCCGCCTGATCATCTTTACTGACGATGGAATCAATACTCCCCACATCCTGGATGATGCCTGTGAACATGCTGGCATCCTACAACACATGCCTTGATATTTCATGAAAAGGAGTCAATCGGGCGTGCTTCATTAGCCATAGCAACCCCATACCCCTGAGAGGACAAGCAAACGTAAAAGTCTTGCGCCAAACTATTCGATACAATCTCTGGAATGCATATATGACCCCGCCCCTCCCTCCTTTGTTTGGTTTAAGCACCTGTATTATAAAGGATTAAGGAGGTTTTTCCTTCCTTTTTCGTGCAATATGCGGGTTAGCCCTTCACGCATAGCACTTGCTTGAGCGTATGCACGACTTCCACCAGATCAGCCTGATTCGCCATTACCACGTCAATATCCTTGTAGGCTCCGGGAATCTCATCAATGACACCGGCATCCTTGCGGCATTCCACTCCTTCAGTCTGTTGAACCATATCTGCTTCGGTGAATTCTCGAAGTGCCTGGGTACGGCTCATCTTGCGGCCTGCACCGTGGGCGCAGGAACAGAATGACTCCTTATTGCCCTTGCCACGCACGATATATGACTTCGCACCCATTGACCCTGGAATGATGCCCAAATCACCTTCTCGGGCGCGTATCGCTCCTTTACGGGTTACCCATACGCTTTTGCCAAAGTGATTCTCACGTTCCACATAATTGTGGTGACAGTTGATAACCTCTTTGGTGAGGTCAAATAGCGGAAGATGTTCATGCAATGCGTTCACAACAATAGCCAGCATTTCATCTCTATTGATACGGGCATAGTCCTGAGCCAGCCTTACAGCCTCAACATAGTCATCGAATAAGACCGTTCCGGACGGCAAATAGGCCAGATTTTTGTCAGGCAGGTTGATATGCCAGCGCTCCATTTCATTCTTGGCGCTGGCAATGAAATGTTGGCCGATGCGATTGCCAAACCCACGGCTACCAGAATGCAGCATCACCCACACACTGTCAGTTTCATCCAGGCATACTTCGATGAAGTGGTTGCCGCCACCCAGAGAGCCCAACTGCCGCATCCATTTATCCGTGACCAGCTCTTTGTACTTCAAGGAAAAGGCATCCACCCGATCGGATAGCTTCACAATCGCCTGTTCTCGAAGCTTCTTGGATTGATGACCTGCACCGGGGCCAAGTGGAACACCTTTTTCAATGGAGTTTCGCAAACCCTTCAAGCTGTCAGGCAATTGAGATGCGGATAGGGAGGTACGAACTGCCACCATACCGCAACCCAGATCAACACCAACCGCGGCAGGAATAATGGCATCCAATGTTGGAATGACTGAACCAATGGTTGCGCCCAGACCAAGATGCACATCCGGCATGGCTGCAATATGATGATGAATGAACGGTAACGCAGCCACGTTGCGCAACTGCTGCTCGGTACGTTCGTCTAAATCATCCGCCCATATTTTTATTGGCCAGCTGTTTTCTTTCGTTATAACTCTTTTTATAGGCTGGCCTCCTTCTCTATTAAAACATATAAGCCGCGCAGGGCTCATAAACATTCTGATCATCATTCAGGATTTGACGAAGCAAGCCAGTCAGAAAGCTATGCGCCTGATCGTATACGGGAAAATACTTGCCCTCTCTCGGGCCGGCAACATTGAGCACCTGTATGTCGTGACAACTAAACCAGTAAACCACACTGTAAAAATCTTGGCTCTTCAACGCTTATGTACGGTAAAAAAGAGGGTGGTAATGCCCGGATA
>CAZQZF010000129.1:0-6130 GCA_964597745.1 uncultured Zetaproteobacteria bacterium | reverse complement strand
CCTTCAAATCAATACCTTCCACTCTGCACGCACTTCCAACTGCTTTTTCTAGGTTAAAACAGGAGGGGGCCAGGCATGTTCATTGCCGCATTGACTGAGACGCATGCCGGTGAAAAGCGCGTTTCCATGACGCCGGAAACGGTTCGGAAATACGGCGCCCTGGGATACGATGTCCTGGTCCAGAGGGGTGCGGGTCTTGCCGCCCATTTTGCGGATGCGGACTATGAAAGCGCCGGAGCCACGCTGGTTGCCAATCCCTCTGATATCTATAAACAGGCCGATATCATACTCAAGGTTCGGGGACCTGACGCCAATGAATTGCGGTTAATCGGCAACAATGCTGTAGTTGTTGGCATGCTCTCGCCGGCCACAAATCCCCTGATAGAACGGTATGCAAAAAAAGGCCTGACCTGCTTCTCACTCGAACTTCTACCACGTATTTCGCGGGCCCAAAGCATGGATGTCCTTTCCAGTCAGGCGAATATCAGCGGCTACAGGGCCGTTTTACTGGCCACGCAATACTACGCACGCTTTTTCCCCATGCTTATGACGGCGGCCGGCACGGTGACCCCCGCCAGAGTGTTGATCCTTGGCGCCGGCGTGGCGGGGCTGCAGGCAGTGGCAACGGCCCGCAGATTGGGCGCCATGGTTGAGGTCTTTGACGTTCGGCCCGCCGTCAAGGAACAGGTGGAGAGTCTGGGCGCCAAATTTGTCGAGGTGGAGGCAGAGGAGAAGTCAGAAACTGCCGGCGGTTATGCGCGTGAAATGTCTGAAGAATACAAACGCAAGCAAGGGCAGCTGGTTCGGGAACATTCTATCAAGGCGGATGTGATTATTACAACGGCCCTGATACCGGGCAGACCGGCTCCAAGATTGATTGGCGGAGATGTGGTTCAGGAAATGAAGCCAGGTTCGGTCATTGTCGATATGGCCGTAGAGACGGGAGGGAATTGTGAGCTCAGCGAACTGGACAGGGTGGTTATCAAGCATGGAGTAACGCTGGTCGGGATCAGCAATATTCCCGCCCTCATGGCAACGGATTCAAGCCATCTCTATGCCAGGAATATGCTTCATTTTTTAACCCCGATGATGATCGAAGAAGGTGGAAAATTGAATATTAATCTGAAGGACGAGGTCATTGAATCGGTGCTGCTGTGTCGTGACGGGAAGCTTCTTAAACCTCAGGGAGACAAGGTATGAACAGTGCACAGGTAACGATCGATACAGTCCAGTCGGGTGGTCATGCTACTGCCGTAGACCCGTTTATTTTCGGGATTACCGTCTTTGTGCTGGCCGTCATCGTTGGTTATCACGTGGTCTGGAATGTGACTCCTGCACTGCACACGCCCCTGTTGAGTGTGACCAACGCCATATCCAGCATCATCATCGTTGGCGCGATTCTCGCCGCCGGCCCGGCTGAATCGAATCTGGCTACGGTGTTAGGCGTGATCGCGGTGGCGCTGGTATCCGTCAACATCTTTGGCGGCTTCATGGTGACGCAGCGCATGCTTGCCATGTTCAGGAAGCGGAAGTAGCGCCAGTGTTATCCACAAACATGGTGGCGTTGGCCTATCTGGTGGCCGCCATCCTGATCATCTTTGCCCTGAAGGGACTATCCAGTCCTGAATCCGCTCGGCGCGGTAATATGTTCGGTATCGCAGGTATGGCTGTTGCGGTCCTTGTGACACTGCAACTGCCAGCTATTCACAGTTACGGCTGGATCTTTGCCGCTATTCTGATCGGCGGTGCAGCCGGCATGGTCATCGCACGCAGGATTCCCATGACTCACATGCCGCAACTTGTTGCCGCCATGCACTCCCTGGTTGGTCTGGCCGCGGTGCTGATTGCCCTGTCTGCTGTCTACAATCCTGTAGCTTACGGTATTGCCGTGCAGGGCGGCGGTATCGTCATGGCGAGCCGTATCGAGGCATTTCTCGGAACATTTATCGGAGCTATCACCTTTACGGCCTCCATTATCGCCTTTGCCAAACTGCAGGGGCTGGTCTCGGGCAGGCCGTTAATCTTCAGGGGTCAGCACCCGCTTAATCTGTTGTTGGGTCTGGTCATGTTTGGCGCCGGCATCGTGTTTTGCGTCAGTCAGTCATGGCCTGCATTTCTGGTCATGATTGGTTTGGCGCTGGTCTTGGGCGTTCTTCTCATCGTCCCTATCGGTGGAGCGGATATGCCGGTGATCATATCGATGCTGAATTCCTATTCCGGCTGGGCCGCCGCCGGTATCGGCTTCACCCTGGGTAACAATATGCTGATTATTGCCGGCGCCCTGGTGGGTTCCAGCGGCGCCATTCTGTCCTACATCATGTGCCGGGCCATGAATCGGTCCCTGTTCAATGTCCTGCTGGGCGGCTTTGGCGGTGAGGACAAGGCTGGTATGTCCTCCGCCACTGTTGTTGATCGGCCGGTGCACGGCGGTAGTGCGGAGGATGCGGCGTTTCTGCTGAAAAATTCGCGCAGCGTCATCATTGTGCCGGGCTATGGTCTGGCCGTGGCGCGCGCTCAGCATGCCCTCAAGGAGATGATGGAGGCGCTGCTTGCTGAAGGCGTGCAGGTCAAATTTGGCATCCATCCCGTTGCCGGCCGTATGCCGGGCCATATGAACGTATTGTTGGCCGAGGCCGATGTGCCGTACGATATGGTCTTTGAGATGGATGAGGTCAATCCCGAGTTTTCCGACACGGATGTGGCTCTGGTTATAGGCGCCAACGATGTGACCAACCCGGCTGCCAAGACTGACTCATCAAGCCCCATCTATGGCATGCCGATTCTTGAGGTGGGCAGGGCCGAACATGTGATCTTTATCAAACGTTCACTTTCGCCCGGCTATGCTGGTCTGGACAATGACCTGTTTTATATGGAACACACCATGATGCTGTTTTCCGATGCCAAAAAGGCCTGCGAAGAGATTGTTAAGGCCTTGTCCTGAGGCGTTTATTCAATTGGTTGTTCCAGACTTTCCGGAGGCATGCGAGCCCTTGTCCGGAAGCGGTTGACAGGTCATGGGAGCGCTACTAAGGTTCGCGCCCTTTCGGCCTTTAGCTATGGCCTGAAATGTTTGGGAAAGAGGTGCTAATGCCAACGATCAATCAACTGGTCCGCAAGGGACGCACGGACAAGCGCAGAATCAACAAGGTGCCTGCATTGCAGGCCTGTCCGCAGCGCCGTGGCGTGTGCACCCGTGTATATACGACCACGCCCAAGAAGCCGAATTCGGCTTTACGGAAGGTTGCGCGCGTTCGCCTGACCAACGGGATGGAAGTAACTGCCTATATTCCGGGCGAGGGCCACAAGCTTCAGGAGCATTCCGTGGTATTAATTCGAGGTGGGCGCGTCAAGGATTTGCCTGGCGTTCGTTACCACATTCTGCGTGGCGTTCTGGATACGACCGGTGTTGAAGATCGCCGGCAGCGGCGTTCCAAGTATGGCGCCAAGCGACCGAAGTAAATAGAGGATGATGAATCATGCCACGTAAAGGACCGCCAGTTCGCCGTGAAATCAAGCCTGATGCAAGGTATAAAGATCAGGTTGTCTCCAGCGTGATCAACAAGGTTATGTGGGGCGGCGAGAAAAAGACGGCTGAAAAGATCGTTTATGGCGCCATGGAGATGGCCGGCGATCGTTTACGGGATAACCCTCTGAATGTCCTGCACAAGGCAATTGAGGCAATCAGGCCCTTGGTTGAGGTCAAGTCCCGCCGGGTCGGCGGCGCGACCTATCAGGTTCCCATTGAGGTCAGCAGCCGCCGACAGCAGTCTCTGGCCGTACGCTGGTTTGTGGAATATGCCCGGAAACGTTCGGAGCATACTATGGCGGAGAGACTTGGTAATGAAATTGTTGACGCCGTGCAGGAGCGTGGCGGCGCCTTCAAGAAACGTGAAGACACGCATCGAATGGCGGAGGCTAATAAGGCATTTGCCCACTACCGTTGGTAGTGATTTGTTCTATACAATAATAAGAAAGGAGCACGGATCGTGGCCCGAAAGGTACCGCTAAAGCGGGTTCGTAATATTGGCATCATGGCGCATATTGATGCCGGTAAAACGACAACCACTGAGCGTATATTATATTATAGCGGCGTAACTCACAAAATTGGTGAGGTGCATGACGGCGCGGCGACCATGGACTGGATGGCGCAGGAGCAGGAGCGCGGTATTACCATTACTTCCGCTGCGACCACCTGTTTCTGGAATGATCATCAGGTCAATATTATTGATACGCCGGGGCATGTGGATTTCACCATTGAAGTGGAGCGTTCCCTGCGGGTGCTTGATGGCGCCGTCGGCGTATTCTGTGCGGTCGGAGGCGTGGAGCCTCAATCGGAGACCGTGTGGCGTCAGGCCGATCGCTACAATGTGCCTCGAATCGCCTTTGTCAACAAGATGGATCGTGTTGGCGCTGATTTTTTCCGCGTTGTCAATGAGATCAGCGAACGTCTGGGTCATAATGCCGTGCCCCTGAACCTGCCCATTGGCACTGAGGACTCATTCCTTGGTGTGGTAGATCTCGTGAACATGAAGGCGGTTCTCTGGGATACGGACAAGATGGGCGCGGAGTATCGCATTGACGAGATTCCGGCTGAACTGCGCGGCCAGGCCGATGAATATCGTGAAAGACTTCTGGATAGCGTCCTTGTGCATGATGATGAGCTTATGGAGGCCTATCTTGAGGGCGAGGACCTGAATATGGATGCCCTGAAGATCTGTATACGCAAGGCGACCATCAATATTGATGTGATTCCCGTGCTGTGCGGAACCGCTTTCAAGAACAAGGGCGTGCAGACCCTGCTTGATGCCGTTGTTGATTTTATGCCGTCGCCGGTTGATGTGCCCCCCATTAAGGGGGTCAATGTTGATTCAGGTGAGGAGGATGAGCGCCCCAGTTCCGATGATGAGCCATTCGCAGCGCTTGCCTTCAAGGTGATGACCGATCCATTTGTGGGAACACTCACCTTTTTCCGCGTCTATTCCGGCGTCCTTGAGACGGGTTCCTATGTCATAAATTCAACCAAGGGCAGGAAGGAACGCATTGGCCGTATCCTGCAGATGCACGCCAATGATCGTAAGGATATCAAAGAGGTGCGCGCCGGTGATATTGCGGCTGCCGTAGGCCTGAAATCTACGACAACCGGGGATACGCTGTGCGCGGATTCCGATCAAATTATTCTGGAGCAAATGGAGTTTCCGGATCCGGTAATTTCCGTTGCGATTGAGCCAAAGACCAAGGCAGATCAGGAAAAGATGGGGATTGCCCTGTCCAAGCTTACCGTGGAAGACCCCTCCTTTCGCGTACATACCGATGAGGAAACGGGCCAGACCATCATTTCAGGCATGGGCGAGCTACATCTGGAAATAATCGTAGACCGTTTGTTGCGTGAGTTTAGTGTGGACGCCAATGTCGGCAAGCCTCAAGTCGCCTATCGCGAGACCATTCGCAAGCCGGTGAAGAGTGAAGGTAAATTTATTCGTCAATCCGGCGGACGTGGTCAATATGGTCATGTCTGGCTGGAGATTGAGCCGCTTGAGCCGGGTTCAGGTTTTGAATTTGTGGACAAGATTACCGGCGGGGTTGTGCCCAAGGAGTACATTCCCGCTGTCGGCAAGGGTATCGAGGAAGCCATGCAGAATGGCATCATGGCGGGATACCCCATGGTGGATATCCGGGCCACATTGTACGATGGTTCCTATCACGATGTTGATTCTTCGGAAATGGCATTCAAGATTGCCGGTTCCATGGGATTCAAGTCCGGCACAGCCAAGGCATCGCCGGTATTGTTGGAGCCGGTTATGAAGGTTGAGGTCGTTACGCCAGAGGAGTACATGGGCGACATCATAGGCAATCTGAGTTCCCGTCGCGGACGGGTTCAAGGTATGGGTGACAGGGGCAATGCTAAGGTTGTGGAGGCGGAAGTGCCGCTGGCCGAGATGTTTGGCTACGCCACGACTGTCCGTTCCATGAGTCAGGGGCGCGCCACATACACGATGCAGTTTGATCATTATGAAGAAGTTCCAGGCAATATTGCCAAGGAAATTGTAGCACGGGTTAAAGGTTAGGAGATAAATCATGTCGAAAGCGAAGTTTGAGCGGACGAAGCCGCATGCGAATATAGGGACGATTG
>CAZQZF010000128.1:0-6306 GCA_964597745.1 uncultured Zetaproteobacteria bacterium | reverse complement strand
CAATGAAGAGAGCTACACAGAAGCTATGAAGGAGTTGAGTGATGAGAGAGGGTATTACTATGATATAGACATAGTAGACGTGAGATACCGAGAGCTCATATCCATATGGTAGTCAGGAGTGTTTCAAAGCAGTCGCCGAGTAAGGTGATGCAGGTGATCAAGAGCATATCGACAAGGCAGTTTTTCAAGCGTTATCCAGATGTAAAGAAGAAGTATTTCTAGGCAGGGAAGTTGTGGACGCAGAGTTATTTTGTGGAGACGATAGGTAACGAAGATGAAGAAACGATCAGAAAGTATGTTTAAGGACAGTTGGCCGAGATATTTATCAGGGGCGTAAATGAAAACAGAGCAATACGTCAAACAATCCATTGAGGAAACACTCGAACAACTCAAAACTGATGCCGGACATGGTCTCTCTTCGGAAGAGGCCAGGGGCCGGCTTTCCCGATACGGCTTTAATGAGATCGAGGAAGAGGAAGAAGCACTCTGGCACCGTGTTTTCCGGCGCTTCTGGGGACCGATCCCATGGATGATCGAGTCCGCCGCCATCCTCTCGGCGGTCGTCCAGAAATGGGAGGATTTCATCATTATCGCCGTCATGCTCCTGATCAACGCCGGCCTGGATTTCTTCCAGGAGCATCGCGCCCTGAATGCGCTGAAGGCCCTGAAGGAACGCCTAGCCAAGGAGGTGATCACTCTCCGTGATGGCGCTTTCAAGACCATTCTCGCACGCGAATTGGTGCCGGGTGACATCATTAAACTCAAAATTGGTGATATTGTTCCAGCCGACGTGCAATTGCTGCAAGGCGACTATCTGCTGATCGACCAGTCCGCCCTGACTGGAGAATCTCTGCCGGTGAGCAAAAAGCTGGGAGAGGTAGCCTTCTCCAATACCATCGTCAAACAGGGAGAAATGCTGGCTATCGTAGTGAATGCCGGGATGAACACCAATTTCTCCAGTATTGTTTCACTGGTGGGCCGTGCCTCATTGGAAGAGCGCAGTCATTTCCAGAAGATGGTAATCCAGATCGGTAATTTTCTTATCGTGGTCACCATTGTCCTGGTCGCCGTCATCCTGCTGCTGGCCTTGTTCCGCCACGAAAATTTCTTAGAGATCACGCGCTTCGCCCTTGTGCTTACCGTTGCCGCCATCCCCGTAGCACTGCCGGCGGTGCTGTCGGTCACCATGGCGGTGGGTGCACTCAACCTGGCCCGACGTAAGGCCATCGTTTCCAAACTGACGTCTATCGAGGAACTGGCGGGCGTCAACGTGTTCTGCTCGGACAAGACAGGCACCCTCACCAAAAATGAAATGCAGGTGGCCGATCCAGTTACTCTTCCCGGGCACAGCGAGGAGGATTTGTTTTTGACTGCGGCGCTCGCCTCACGTGAGGAGAATCGCGATCCTATTGAAATGCCTATGTTCCAATATATTGAAGAGCACTTTCCCGACATGAACTGGCGGGACTGGTCGCAAACCCATTTCACACCCTTCGATCCGGTTCGCAAACGCACGGAGGCGGACATCGAAAGGAACGGAGAACACTTTACGGCCGTCAAGGGCGCCGCTCAGATATTGATTGATTTAGCGAAGCCCCCGGAATCAGAGGCCAAGGCCCTTGCCTCCCAAGTGGACGAACTTGCCTCAAAGGGCTATCGCACCATCGCTGTGGGTCGTCAGCAGGGAGCTACTTTGGACCTGATCGGATTGATCCCTCTGTTCGACCCGCCAAGGGACGATTCTGCCCAGGTTATTCAGGACATGATAAGCCATGGTGTACAGGTCAAGATGGTGACCGGGGACAACATCGCCATCGCCCGTGAAATTGCCCATATGCTGGGATTAACCGGACGCGCCATTTTGCCTGATGAATTGAAGGGTATCGGCAATGAGGATCTGTTGCTTCTGGCCAGAGTGGTTAGCCGGGGTGTCTACAGTCGGCTAAAACCGGAAGTAAGCAAGGAAGAAGCGGAGAAATTCGCGCAGGAAATCGTCAGCGAACTGGAAAATATTTATGAAACAAGCGAATTGACCACGGGATTTATCCGCTCGCACGAGTCGGCTATTATCCGGACCATCGAAGCCGTGGATATCTTTGCCCAGGTGGTGCCCGAGGACAAATACCAAATCGTGGATACGCTGCAGAAGGCGGACTATATCGTCGGCATGACCGGTGACGGGGTCAACGATGCTCCGGCGCTGAAAAAGGCGGATTGCGGTATCGCCGTTTCCAACGCCACCGATGCGGCGCGGGCCGCCGCTGACATCATCCTCACCGCGCCGGGGCTGTCGGTCATCAACGACGCCATCAAGCAGGCCCGTATCACCTTCGAGCGCATGAAAAGCTATGCGCTCTACCGCATAGCTGAAACTATCCGCATTATTCTGTTTATGACATTTTCCATCGTGGTGTTTAATTTCTATCCGATAACCGCACTGATGATTATTCTGCTGGCCGTTCTCAACGATATTCCCATTCTTGCCATCGCTTATGACCACACTAGGGTACAAAAGGTTCCGGTACGGTGGCACATGCGTGAAATCATCACACTTTCCACCGCCCTTGGTCTTGCCGGCGTAGCCTCCTCATTCACACTGTTTTTCATCCTGATGCAATATAGCATTCCGGTAGATACGATTCGTTCCATCTTTTTCCTTAAACTCATCGTGGCCGGACACAGCACCTTGTATCTCACACGGACGGAAAGATGGTTCTGGCAAAGACCATGGCCATCACCATTACTGTTTTCCGCCACGTTCGGTACCGAAATCCTTGCCACTATCATCACGGTCTATGGCTTTCTCATCACGCCCATCGGCTGGAAATATGCGTTGCTGATTTGGGCATATGCACTCGCATGGTTCGTTTTCAACGACCTCGTGAAGAAGAGTACACTCAAGCTAATGCAAAGGATGTGGTCTAATGCCCAGACCACTGCCCAAGTGGAGACCATACATATAAATCCAGTTGCACAGCACAGGCCGGGATAGACTATGGACATCACATTTCATGGCGCTGCACAAAATGTTACCGGTTCCTGTCATTTGATCCACTACAGTGACAGGCGGGTGCTGTTCGTAGCGCGAACCAAAGACCATTTCTGGGTGCACCCCCGCATCGTATTTTTCTGTCTCAGGTCAAACAATCCCTACATTCCTGTAAACACGGAGATATAAGATGGAACATAAGGCCAGGGCATAACCATGGACGACACTCAACCTAAACCATCAGCGGACGTACATGCCGGCAGGAAGATGCCTCCACCCCCTCACCCCAGAAAAAGACGTGAGGCCCTGCCCTGGAGCCGACCCAAGGATTCTTCGGATGACGCTGAAAGCTGGGCGCGAATTCAAGCCATCATGCACAACCCATCTTATGTGCAGGCAGACCAGGATATCGATTTTCTCAACAGGGATGAAAGCCGTGGCGTGCGGTTGCAAGTTGATTACCTTAAGCCCGAACTTCTGCTGGAACGGCATGGTGTAAAACATACCATTGTGGTGTTTGGCAGTACCCGGTTGCCTGAACCGAAAGCGGCACGGCGCAAAGTAAATGCGGCTCATGCCGCATTGAAGGAAGACCCTGATAATGTGGAGTTGCAACGCCGTTTGGCCGTGGCTAATTCCATACTTGAGAAAAGCCATTACTACGACGTGGCGCGCGCCTTCGGACGTTTGGTGGGATCCTCGGGCCGTGGCCCGGAAGACTGCCGGGTAACATTGATTACCGGTGGCGGTCCCGGCATGATGGAGGCGGCGAACCGCGGGGCCTTCGATGTGGGGGCCAAATCCATCGGCCTCAATATCAACCTGCCTCATGAACAGTATCCGAATCCATACATCACGCCGGGCCTGGGCTTCAGTTTCCACTATTTTGCCATACGGAAAATGCATTTCCTGCTGCGCGCCAAAGCGCTGGTGGCATTCCCCGGCGGCTATGGCACGCTGGACGAACTGTTCGAAACCCTGACCCTGATCCAGACACGCACCATTACGCCATTGCCGGTAGTGCTGGTGGGGGAAAAATTCTGGCGGCAAGCCGTTAATGTAGACTTTCTTGCTGCTGAAGGCGTGATTGATGCCGAAGACCGGGAACTGTTCTGGTATGCCGAAACAGCGGAAGAAGCATGGGAAGGAATACAACATTGGCATCGACGTGTCGGCACGCCACTGATTAACAACCACAATGATGAAGAGTAAATGATGAATATATCATTCCATGGCGCAGCACAAAATGTCACCGGTTCCTGCCACCTGGTCGAATGCGGCGGCAAGCGGGTGCTGATTGACTGCGGCCTTTATCAGGGTAGCCGGGAACTGGACGAAGAAAACCGTGAACCATTCGGCTTTGATCCGGGTACGGTAGACTATCTACTGTTGACCCATGCCCATCTAGACCATTGCGGTCGCATTCCCCTGCTTGTCGAACGTGGCTTCCATGGTGAAATCATCACCACCGCCGCCAGCCGTGAACTGGCACGACTGGTCATGCTTGATTCGGCACACTTACAAGAAAGCGAAGCGGCATGGCGAGCACGGAAATTCAAACGCAAAGGCCGGAAGGCAAACCTTGAAGACCCGCTTTATACCACCCTGGATGCCTTGAACAGTCTCGATTGTTTTGGCCGTACGGCCATATACAGCACGCCTATGCGAATTAATGATGGCATCACTGCCACCTTTCTGGATGCCGGACATATTCTGGGCTCCGCCAGCATCTTACTCGAACTGGAAGAAAAAGGCCGACAATTACGTGTCCTGTTCTCAGGAGACCTCGGCTACAGCGACCGTGCCATTCTGCGTGATCCCGACTCACCACCTGAAGTGGACGTGGTCGTTATGGAAACCACCTACGGCGACCGCAAACACAAACAATTGAAACCCAGTATCGAAGAGCTTTACGACGCCATCAACGATACATTCCACCGGGGCGGCAATGTGATTATACCCACCTTTGCCATGGAACGCGCCCAGGAAGTTCTCTACTATCTGCGCGAAGGTGTGGAAAAAGACATCTTACCTGCTTCCATGCAGGTTTTTCTCGATTCCCCCATGGCCATCTCCGCGACTGAAATCTTTCGCCGTCATCCCGAATGCTACGATGATGATACGGCGGCTCTCTTTCATAGTCACCACGACCCTTTCGCCCTGCCCGGTATCCATTTCACACGGGAAACCGCCGAATCCATTTCGCTCAATCGCATTGGCGGCGGCGCAGTGATTATGGCCGGATCGGGCATGTGCACCGGTGGCCGCGTACGCCATCATCTAAAACATCATTTATGGAGAGAGGACAGCAGCATCATATTCGTCGGTTATGCGGCTCGCGGCACCCTGGCCCGGCGTATCCTGGACGGCGCGAAGAAGGTACACATCTTCGGCGAGGAAATCCCGGTTCAGGCAAGCATCTTCACCATCGGCGGCTTCTCCGCCCATGCCGATTCGGAAGAATTGCTCGCCTGGCACCATCGGACAAGGCATCCAAAACGCACTTTTCTGGTGCATGGCGAGGATCAGTCGATGCAGACGTTCGCCAAACGTCTGAAACATGGTGAAGTGATCATGCCGGCCCTGCATGAAAGCTTTGATCTGTAAGCCGAATTAGAGCCTGTTCACACTAATTCCCGTGACCGCCGCCACCCGCTTCCACGAACGTTTCAGGGTCAAACCTGATCGTCAGATCCATCTGGCGGACATTGATCCTGATCAAACCATCGGATTCAATGATAAAAGTGAGTCAAAAAAGCTCATCGCGCATTACACCGCTAACTTAAGGAAGCTCCAGCGTCTGTTCTATGCGGATTCCCGCCACAGCCTGCTTATTTGCCTGCAGGCGCCGGATGCGGGCGGCAAGGATGGCACCATCCGGCATGTCTTTGGTTCGATGAATCCCCAGGGTTGCCGTGTGCAGGCATTCAAGAAGCCTTCACGGGAAGAAAGCCGCCATGACTTTTTGTGGCGGGTACACAAAGTCACACCGGCCAAGGGAGAAATCGTCATCTTCAACCGTTCCCATTATGAGGATGTATTGGCGCCACGGGTTCATCATCTAGTCCCGCAGGCGGACTGGCGCAAACGTTATGATGTCATCAACGGCTTTGAGCGTTACCTGATGGATAACGATACGCATATCCTCAAGTTCTTCCTGCATATCAGCAAACAGGAACAACTCAATCGATTCGGAACCCGCCTGGAAGATCCGGCGCGGCGCTGGAAAATCAGTGAGGCGGACTATGCGGAACGCACCTTCTGGGATGATTATCAGCAGGCCTATGATGACATGCTGAACCGGTGCAGCACTGCTG
>CAZQZF010000127.1:0-6327 GCA_964597745.1 uncultured Zetaproteobacteria bacterium | reverse complement strand
GCAGGAACTACAGGTCATCTTGGACACATGCATGGTTACGGTTTGTTCCTGAGCAGCGCTATTCTGTGCATGCATGAAAGCCATCGAAAGGAACAGGGCGGTGGTCAGTACTGTTTTTCGCATAAGTGAATCTCCTTATTTGATGATGAGGTCGTAAAAAATCCATCCATGGTCTTTTTACTCGCACCCGTCCATGGGCGCAATGATGACTTTTTACGAAGTCATCATTTAACAAGATATGGTATCAATGAAGGTGAAATCAGAAGCAGGATGGATAATCCGCCCAGTATCCAGAGCAGAACAGGCTTCTTTGGCGGACAGCCGCTGGCGGCGCACCGCTTTCTACCCTGCCAGTATTTCCAGCCTGCCCAGACGAGCATTGCAAAGGTGATGGCGGCGAATATGGGACGGTAGGGTTCCAGGGCGATGAAGGCCGATGCGGATCCCAACCCAAGCAGCACAACGATCAAAGGTCCGATGCAGCAGGCGGATGCCAGTCCGCCGGCAATCACCGCTCCAATCAGCGGGGCTTTTTCTTTTTTCATTCCGGTAGTTTTCATTGCACATTCTCCAGTGATTTTAAAATAGGACAGGGATCGGTATCCGGCACCTGATCACATTGGTTGGCCAGATCCAGAAGCACATGCCGCATATGGGATAATTTGGTTATACGAGTCTTGATTTCACCCGCTTTGGTTTCGGCTATGGTCTTCATCCGGGCGCAATCATTTCCATCTGAACGGATGGAGAGCAGTTGTCCGATCTCTTCAAGGGTAAATCCCAGTTCTTTTGCATGGATGATAAACTTGAGACGTTTGACATCATCCGCCGAATATTTCCGGTAACCTGATTGTGAGCGTACAGTTCTGGGAATGAGCCTCCTATGCTCGTAATAGCGCAGGGTATCGACGCTGATTCCGCTCTGTCTGGCTGCTTCACCGATATGCATGGGCCGCAGGATAAACCCTTGAGTATACTTCAGAGTCAAGCGCTGATGTTTTGAAGAGACTCGCTGAACCTCCTCATTGAGGCAATACATCAGCTCGGGTGGTATTCTCAAGCACTGCTTTTCCCATCGCCGCCGGTGATGTTTGCGCCTCTCTTGAGCCTATTATGTTATAAATTCCGGAAAGCAGGAATACGCCCATGGCTATTGCTATTAACAACCGTACCCGCCCCATATTCATTGGCGCCTGCAATGAGACTGCTAACCTGATATCCGGTGTGATCGAAGCCTCGATGTAGAAATAAATCCTTCCGATCCCCAGATCGGCATCACCCATTACGTCCAGACTTGCAGTAATATCCTTGCCAATATCGCTACGCTGCCTGCTCGTCTCCTGTTCAACGATGATGCTCTCCCGCTTCAAAAGAAATCCATTTTTACCCAGTTCGAAGGCATATAGCGATGATGAGGTCGCAATTTCATTGTCCACTGGTATTCAGTAGTTGGGGCAATGCATTACATCATCATGGCATATCGTCTCTGGCTGCAAGGTGGCATGGTCAATACCATAACTTTTAAGCGTATTTAGCAGAGTTGGAAGCGACATAGCCCAATTGTCCATGCTCCCAATTTGAATATGGGCGGACATGGCCAATTGACCGTCTGGCAAGCGCCATACGTGAACATGGTGAATACCAACGACTCCTTCAACTGCTTGCATAGCCTGTGTGATGACATCTGAATCAATCTCTTGCGGAACAGCATCCATCAATTCCAGCGTAGTCTCACGCACCAGTCGCCAGCCGCCCCATGCCAGGATTCCGGCAACAAGAAACGATAGAATCGGATCAATCGGCATCCAGCCGGTCAAAAGAATCACGCCACCGGCAACAATGGCGGCGACAGAACCCAGCGCATCGCCCAGCACATGCCAGTAGGCAGCGCGTGTATTGATATCGTGACTGCCGTGCAACCACCGCATAATGACCAGGTTGATAATCAGGCCGATGGCTGCGATCAATAGCACCATGCCACCCTGAACGACCGGAGGGTTGGCTAGCCGGCTTGCCGCTTCCCAGACAATCCAGCCGCTGAGAAACCACAGCATCAAACCACTTGCCTGTGCAGCGAGCACCTTGGCGCGGCCATAGCCATAGGTCATTTGTGCATGGGCAGGTCGCCCGGCAATGAGCCGGGCAAGCATGGCTAATCCCAAAGCCGAGACATCCGACACCATATGTCCGGCATCCGCCAGCAATGCCAGCGAGTTAGCCATGAGCCCACCAACCAACTCCACCAGGGCAAACGCCGCCGTCAACCAGAAGGCGGCGTTCAGCGAATGGTGGTGATCTGCATGGCTCATGGCCGGTCCGGCATCAGATCTTGCCACTTAACTGTTTGGCGTTTTGTTCAGTCATTGTCTGTTTATCTGGTCGCATTTTGTAGGTGGAACCCACTCGGGATGGCGATGGATATGTACGCCGCTTCGGTAGAGGTCTCCACCGATGTAGCGTTCATGTACGAAAGGTTCCACGCCCGTTCGTTTGTGATCACCGCTTTCCTGCATGGCACACCCCGGTTAGGATCATTATTCCCAGAATCATGGTATGAATGATCAGGTTCAATGTCATGTTACCTCTCTTATACGTTTTTCACTGCTGAAAAACGCATACAGACAGGGCAATACGAATAGCGTGAGAGCCGTAGAAGACACAAGTCCGCCGACCACCACGGTGGCCAGCGGCCGCTGAATCTCCGAGCCGATGCCGGTGGCCAATAGCAAAGGAAACAATCCCAGCGCTGCGATTGTAGCGGTCATCATGACCGGCCGGAATCGACTTTCCGCACCCAGGCATACTGATTCATCCATATTGCTGTTATCTCTGCGGTGCCGGTTGATGGCATCCACCATCACCACGCCATTCAGCACCGCAACGCCGAACAGGGCGATAAAGCCAATGCTGGAGGGCACGGACAGATACTGACCGGAGACAAACAGAGCCAGAATGCCGCCGATCAGCGCCATGGGCACATTGAGCATGATCAGCAATGCCTGTCCCGCTGAGTGGAAGGCGAAATAAAGCAACAGGAAGATCAGTAGCAGCGACAACGGAACCACGACCATCAGCTTCGCCTGCGCGCGTTGCTGATTTTTGAACTGACCGCCAAAAACCACCGTGTAACCTGGAGGAAGTTTAATTTCCCGGTGGATGCGCTGATCGAGTTCGGCAACCAAACCGCCCATATCCCGTCCTTCCACATTGCACTGGACGACAACGCGGCGTTGTACATCATCGCGCCGGATCATCGGAGGCCCCATCTCCACCGCGATCCGGGCCACATCGCTCAGGCGCACCCAGGCGCCATCCGGCGCCTGAAGAATCAGATTACCAATCGCTTCAGGACTGCTCCGGTACTTCTTATCCAGACGCACATAGATATTATAACGTTCATTACCCTTGATGACCTGCCCGGCGATGACACCGCCAATGGCATCCGAGACCAGGCTCATCACCGCATCCACCGGAATGCCGTAGCGATCCAGTTTGCCCCTATCCGGCCGGATCACCAGTTGCGCTTCGCCTTCGATCTGCTCCATGGCCACATCGCGCGTGCCCTTCACGTTCTTTGTCAACCGCTCGATTTCCCGCCCTTTCCCGGCCAATACCTTGAGATCCGGCCCGAACAATTTAATGGCCAGCTGAGCCTTGACGCCGGAAAGCATCTCATCCACACGCGTGGCAATCGGCTGGGAGAATGCAAACAGCGCGCCCGGCACCGCTTCCAGCTTCTCACGCATCAAGTTTTGCAATGCTTCACGGTTGCTTGCGGAGGTCCATTCATCATGTGGCTTCAGACCGACAAAGATTTCGACATTGGACACCGCTTCCGGATCGCCACCGAGTTCGGCGCGGCCGGTGCGGGCGGAGGCATAGGTCACTTCGGGGAAATTATCGACCAGAATCCGCTCCAGATTTTCACCGACACCCTTGGCATATTCCAGCGAAGAAGAGGGATTTAGCGTTGCCCGGATATTGAGCGTTCCTTCCTCCAGTTCCGGCACGAATTCAGTTCCCAGCAGGGGGACTAGCGCCAGTGCGGCAAACAGTATAATAACCGCGCCGCTAACCACCCAATTTCGATGCGCGAGCGCTGCTCGCAGTGCGCCGTGGTAAATACGCGCCAGCGGCGCCAGAACCGGGCTGTCCCTGTGTCTTACGCCCCTGGTGAAGGCATAAGTAGCCAGCACCGGCATGGCGAACATGGCGACCAGAAGCGAGGCGAACATGGCGAAACAGATGGATTGCGCCATCGGTGTGAACAGCTTACCTTCCACTCCTTCCAGTGAAAACAGTGGCGTAAATACGATCAGGATAATCAGCACCGAAAACAGCACAGGCCGGGCGACCTCCCTGGCGGCCTCCGTAATACGCAATGCGATTCCGTGATCGTCTACCTTGACCCGTTCCAGATGTTTGAAGATGTTTTCCACCATCACCACGGAGCCGTCCACCATCATGCCGATGGCAATGGCCAGTCCGCCCAGACTCATCAGGTTGGCGGAAATACCGTAGTATTGCATGGCGGCCAACGCCGCCAGCACCGACACCGGCACGGAGATGAGCACCAGCGCGGCGGCGCGCAGGTTCATCAGGAACAGGAACAGGACAATGACGATCAATACAAAGGCCTCGATCAATGCCTCTTCCACCGTCCATATAGCCTTGGAAACCAGATCGGACTGGTCATAAAAGGGTTGAATAGTCACGCCTTTTGGCAATGCCTTTTGCACGTTGGCAAGGCGTGCTTCTACATCGTCAATCGTAGCCTTGGTATTGGCGCCGAATCGTTTTAGTACGATGCCGGCCACCACTTCCCCGAGCGGCCTGGCCTTTCCTTCCTGGTTGCGCTCCGTCATCGTCACCGCGCCCTGACGAATCTCGCCGCCAAAGGCCACTTTGGCCAGATCACGGATGCGCACCGGCGTTCCGTTGACTGTTTTAACCGGGATCGCCGCGATGGCTTTTAGCCCCGGCTCTCCAGCGGGAACCCAACCCACTCCGCGAATCACCAGTTGCTCTCCGATTCCGGCAAGATACCAGCCGCCGGCATTACGGTTATTCGCCTTGAGAGCTGAAACAATATCCGAAACATGCAGACCATAACTGAGCAGACGGCCGGGGTTCAGGCGCACCTGATATTGCCGAACCTCGCCGCCAAAGGAGAGAATATCCGTAACGCCGTTTACCGGCATCAATGACAATTTAACCACCCAGTCATTTAACGAGCGTAGCGTCAGCGCATTAAAACCCGCTTCCGGGTCCGCCTTCAGAATGTACTGGAATACCTGCCCTAGCCCCGATGTGTTCGGGCCGATCCCCGGCGCGCCCGCCCATACGGGAATGGTCTGCCGGGCAGCCTGCAATTTCTGGAAGACGAGTTGCCGGGCAAAATAAATATCCGTGCCTTCCTTGAATACAACCGTGACCACTGACAGGCCGGTCTTGGAGATGGAACGCACTTCCTTGACATCGGGAAGGGCGTACATGACCGCCTCGACAGGGTAGGTAATCAACTGCTCGACCTCTTTGGCTGCCAAACCCGGCGATTCTGTATTGATCGACACCTGAATGTTGGTGACATCGGGAAATGCGTCAAGATTCAGCTTCGGCACGACAAAGGACGCATACGCAACACCGCCGATCAGGAACAGGAGAACAAGAAAGCGATTGTTGATCGCTGCGTCAATCAGCCTTGCAAACATGGGTTATTCCTCCACGAAACCGGCTTTCGCCAGTTCCGAAGCCACGGAGAACGCACCCGTGGTTACCACCCGATCACCTGCTTGCAATCCTTCGATTACTGGCGCTCGTCCCATGCTGACCGCGCCCACGCGCACCTCGCGACGCTTGTAATGCCCCGGTCCATTCTCCACAAAAACGATCAGCTTTTCACCTTCACGTTGGATGGCCTCCCGTGGGACCAGCAATACCTTTTCACCTGTTCCGGCATCAATTGCGGCATCCACGAACATGCCGGGACGCAGGGCGTTATCCACATTCTCCACTTCAAGGCGTACGCCCGCAGTACGGGTAGCCGCATCCAGTTGCGGATGAATATTGACGACCTTCCCGGCGTAATGCCGATTGCCGCCTTTCGGTATGATGGATGCACTTTGCCCCGTCTTGATACTGAAAAGTTGTGCCGCGGGAACTCTGGCTTCCACCCAGAGCGTCCGGTTATCGGCAATTTGTATAAGGAGCGTCCCCGCCGCAATGTGTTGCCCCAGGCGAAAATCATCCGCGACGCTGACGCCGGGACGCGATGCCCGACGCGTCAACTGACCGTAATCACTCCGCTTGATGAGCGTGCGGAATGCC
>CAZQZF010000126.1:0-6490 GCA_964597745.1 uncultured Zetaproteobacteria bacterium | reverse complement strand
GAATAATATATTTAGCTCGCTTCAGATCACCGGACATCACATCAAACAGACGATCCGTCGTGCCAAAAAACAGCGTTCCCTTCAAATCGTAACCAATAATGCTGTCCGGTTTTTTCCCCAATGCTCTGCATGCGCTCTTCGGTCTTCGCCGTAAAGAGGTCCGATTATCCAGATTCCATCTGCGGTGCACCACGGCGGATTGTATCTGGGCGCGGATAAACTCAACCGCAGCCAATGCAACACCCAGACCCACGGCAACCATCAAGTCATAGAATACCGTCACACCAGTTACGGCCAGAGCAATCAGCCCATCCATGCGGGCCTGCGGTGTTTTAAGCCACAAGACGATATCTTTATCGAGCATGCTGAAGATAGCTACATGCAGAATAATGCCGGCGAATACGCTGATCGGTAGAATGGATGCGACCGGTCCCATGAATAAGATCAGGAGAATAAAACTAATTCCCGCGACCAATCCGGCCCAGTAACGCCCCCCGCTTTCAATCGCCACCAGCGTCGCCCCTGTTGTGCCTGCGCCGGCCATGCCTCCGGAAACCGAGGCCAGCAGGTGCCCCACGCCCTGCCCCATCAATTCCTTCCGGGCGCTGTGGCGCGCTCCCGTGGACACATCGGCCACAACACTGGTCAGCAAGGTATCCAATGAGGCCAACACTGCCAGAGCCAATGCTGAACCCAGGATCAGCAGCCACGGAAACTGATGGATTGCAAACATATCCAGGCCAAAATGAATGCTGGAAACGGGTGGTAAAGTGCCGACTACCCAATTGGCCGGCGAAGGGCCAGACTGCATCACGGAGAATAGATGAAACGCCAGCGTGCCGGCGATCAATCCCAGAGCCGTTCCGGGAATCTGTTTGATCCAGCGCGGCAGCAAGATCATTCCGGCCATTGTTACAGCTGCCGTTACAGCAGGAATCCAGGCGCCCTGCCGCATGGTCAGTGCCACATCGCCTCCCATCACTACCTGACTCTGTGATAAAATCATCAAAATGGCGGACCCGGTCATGAACCCCGACACTACCGGATAGGGAATAAATTTAATCAAATAGCCCAATTCCAGGATACCAATCAGCAACTGGATGACGCCAGCCGCGGCAATGGTCAGCAAGGTCGCCGTCACCAGCGATTCACCGGAAAGGCCTGCCACTTTCAGGGCTGCGATGACACCGGAAAGCAATACCAGCGTGGGACCGGTCGGGGCGCTGACCAGGCCCTGCGTGCCAAAGAACAGGCCGGAGGCAATACACAGACAGGCAGCGGCAACCAGGCCGGACAGCGCGGCGGTAGCGGGATCCCGCGCGTAGGGTAACCAGAGGGCAATACCGAATGCCATGGCTTGTGGCAACACCAGCGCCGAGGCGGAAAGCCCGCCCCATAGATCCCCGGCGCGAAAGGCTTTCAACAACCTTGCCTCATAACCATGCTATAAGTTTAGCCTGCACTATCCATAAATGTTGCCGCCTGTCTGCGTGCGTTCACGCACAGGCAGGCGCCCTTGCTTGTCCATTCGCGCCTCTCTCAATTCACCTCAATCAGTGACGGATTCATATCCTCCGGTGGATTCCTGCCAAGCATCACAAACAAAGTTGCCGCCAGATGTGAAAGTCCGGGGGTCATGTCAATATCCTCCCCGGCCTGAGCCTGTCTTAAATGATAACTTCCATCGTATTGGGGATCAAAGAGGATACAGGGCACGGGATTAATGGAATGTCTGGTGCAGGGTTCATCCCCATGACTGGTATGAACAAGCATCTCCTCGGCATTGCCATGATCGGCGGTAATCAGGGCACAGCCGCCGGTTGCATCAAGGGCGGTAACAATCCGGCCAATGGCGGTATCCACCGCCTCCACCGCGGCAATAGCCGGTTTAATCCGGCCACAATGACCCACCATATCCGCATTGGCAAAATTAATCAGGCCGAATCCATACTCTCCGGAGTCAATCAGATCCACAGCCTTGTCCGCGATTTCACTAGCCTTCATGGCAGGCGCATCGGCAAAGGTAATTCCCTTGTCCGAGGGGATGAGGAAGTAATCCTCCATAGCCTGATCCAGCGGTTCACGTTGTCCGCCATTGAAAAAAAACGTCACATGCGGAAATTTCTGGGTTTCCGCCAAACGAAATTGCCTGATCCCCAAATCCAGAATCCGCTTGCCGAATGGATTATTCACCCTGGTTGCTTCCATGATTTGCAATGCGGGAAGATTGCGATCCTCGTCATATACCATCATACCGGCAAATAGCACATCGGGCCGCCAGCCGCGGTCAAAACCATCGAAATCATCCACCTCAAATGCTTCCGTGATCTCAATGGCGCGATCACCGCGAAAGTTCATCATAATCACGGCATCGCCATCGTACATGCGGCCGACAGGCGATCCATTCGCATCGACCACCACGAATCCGGGCATATCCTGATCAATCAAACCGGGTGTTCCAGCGCGAAATTCCTCAATAGCCTCCAGTGCGGACTGAAACTGATACGCGGCCGCGCCATGCACGTGCGCCTGCCAACCCGCTTCGATCTTGCTCCAGTCGTGATCGCGATCCATGGTGATCGCCTCGCGACCGCCAGCCGAGGCGATCCGGTAATCCCGTTCCGGCTGCTTATTGATAGCGGCAAACTCATCTTCAATACGGGCCACATAAGCATGCGCCGTCTGGATACCGACATCTCGACCGTCAAACAGTGCGTGCAGGCGAAGACGTGTAATCCCCTGAAGGTTCGCGTGCCGGATGACGGCTAGAAAATGTTTAATATGCGAATGCACGTTACCATCAGAAAGCAAGCCCAGAAGATGCAGGGTGCTCTGCTGCCGCAAACAATGCGCAATGATCTGCCGCAACACGGGCGATTGGTAAAAACTGCCATCAGCAATGGCCTTATTGATACGGGTTGGGCCCTGCTCAAGGATGTTGCCGGCCCCCATGGTCAGGTGACCGACTTCGGATCCACCAAGATCAGCATCTGAAGAGAGGCCGACGTAAGGACCGTGCGTTAACAGTCGGGTGCGAGGATATTCGTACCATAAGCGATCGATTGCCGGCGTTTTAGCGAGGGCGATTGCATTACCGGCATCATTGGAGCCGATACCCCAGCCATCCATGATAACAAGCAGTACCGGACCACGGCCGGCGAAGTGTTCCTGTAAGGACATTCAATCTCCAGATGTTGGGTGAAACTAGCCGAATCAATCATCACGGCAATTCATGTGCAATATGCGGGTTAACCCTGTTTGAAAAACAGCCCCTGATTGATGTCGCTGATGGTAACGATTCCCAGTAGCTTTCTACCCTCAGTTACAGGAATATGCCTCAGATTTTTCAGACCCATGTAGGAGGCGGCCTTTAAAATCGGCTCATCGGGAGATACGGAGAAAGGGTTTGGAGTCATCACTTCATCTACCTGCATTTGCATCACCTTGGGATAACCTTCCTGCATTTCAACAAAATCACGGCTATGCACGCTATCATGAATATAGTCGCCATGGCTGGGATACAAAGGAATAAGAATGTCTCTGAGGGTAACAACGCCTATAAGATTTCCATCGTCATCCACGACAGGAATGTTACCGCAATGGCGGCTGATCATCTTGGTTACAATTGAACGGACATTATCGGATTTTCTGGCAGTAAGCACCCCTTCTGTCATAACATCTCGAACGAGCATTATCTTTCCCCCTGACTTATAATTGATGACTTTGTAAAAAAAACATCATCACGCCCATGGATGGAGTTCTTAACCTGTATTCGAACCATCCTTAATGACGGGGCAAGCTATCACAGCAACCAGTATCACTGCAATTGCGGTGAGGGTTATGGAAAATCGAAAATATCTTGCTGATCAAAACCTGTCCTGATTGTATGATAAGCCCGCGCATAACAGAGAAGGAGAGGAGCCCTATGCATCATCGGAAGAAATTAATCGCCATTCTGATTCTATCCCTGGTCGGGCTGGCAACTTCTCTCTACCTCACCTATCTCCACATTCATATCGTTGCCGGCGACATGACTGATTCTTCCCTCTGCGATATGAGCCGCAGGATCAGTTGTTCGGCCGTCGCCGCCTCACCTCAAGCTGAATGGTTTGGCATACCCATTGCGTGGCTTGGCGCCATGGTTTATCTCATGTTTTTGATCTTTACCCTGATTGCCATAGTCCGCCCGGAGAAAAATACTGCCTCCGCCATCGGCTTGATCCTGGTTATTTCAGCGGCTGCGGTTGTAATAGACGGGTATCTGGCTTATATCATGGCCTTTGAAATCGGTAGCCTCTGCCTGTTTTGCGTCCTGACCTATGCACTGAATATTGTAATCCTTTTTCTATGTCTGCGTGCCGGAAAGAGCCTGCCTAAGGGGTTTCCCATCAATGCCATCAATGCCATGATCCCCATGTCCGGCAAAACCAGCCTGGCATTTGTCACTGGCTTCATCCTTGTTGTCTCCACAAGCGCATTGGGTGGCCAGAAGCTGAACCAGATACAGGAACATGCCCTGGCCAGCTTTGATGAAGCGGGATACATGCAGTTTCGGGCCCATGCCAAACGATTTCAAACAGATGTCAGCTCCGATCCATTCCTGGGCGCGCGGGATGCGGCCCTCACCATTATTGAGTTCAGTGATTTCCAGTGCCCGCATTGCCGCAAGGCCAACAGGGTCCTGGAATCCATACTTCCAGTCTATCTTGACCGTGTAAAACTGGTATTCAAAAATATGCCGATTGGCATCGAATGCAATGAGAAATTCCGCGCTCAGTCCAAAGGCCGGGATCTTCATCCCGCCGCCTGCGCCCTGGCCAGACTCGGTGAAGCGGCATATAAACAGGGACGATTCTGGCCCACGCACGACCTGATTTTTTCCAGGCAAAAGGATTTCGGCAATCAGGCTCCATCCATGGAGACGCTGCTAAAGCTGGCCGAAGATGCCGGACTCGACGTTGCCCGCGCGGAAAAAGATATGGCCAGTCCTGAAACGAAGGAAGCGATTCGAGCCGATCTGGCTGACGCCAACAGAGTGGATGTCAACGGCACGCCGACCTTCTTGTTGAACGGCCTGCTGATTCGAGGCTTGCCTCCGCCAAAGATATTCCAGCGCATGATTGAGATCGAGCTGGCGGCAAGCAAGCCCCAATAATCATGACTCTCAAACCCGAATCACAAAAAGGCAGGACAGCCGTTTTTATCAGCGAGAATCAGCGTCTAATTTTTCTTCGTGCCTTTGTGTCTTGGTGGTAAATCTTCTACCTAGCCTGCACTATTCAATAAATACAGCCGCGCCCTCGCTTGTTCCTTTGCCCGCAACGAATCCCTCGTCGGTCGTCCGTATGCACGGCTACGCACTCCTTCCTCGGAATCCGTTGCGAACAAAGGTCCGGCGCGATCATCACGACGATTCATGAATAGTGCAGGCTAGATCCTGCAAGTGCTTGCATATACATAGCACAAGCTCTTGATTCATCTGGACTATTGAAAAAACACTCGTCACCAATAAGAGTTACGGATGGGCAGCCTTTTTCATAAGCAATGCTTCTGGTAATACAGGAACTGACTTCTACGGCCTTCCCGAACGCCTCGCTGTTCAAACTTTGTCCGGGGACGATCAGGATCACGCTCAATAAAGCCTGACTCGCCAGCCATGTTTATGAGACCCGGAGTCACATCAAGAATATTTCTCATCCACTCCGCCAGATCGGATTTATCCGTCGCCAGTTTAATGAACCCTCCGGGTCTGAGCCGGCTTACCATCAGTTCGGCAAACTCCCTCTGTATCAACCGGCGTTTGTGATGTCTGGCTTTGGGCCATGGGTCTGGATGATTGATATAGATGCCATCAAGACGGCCATCGTCAACCTGTTCCTTCAGAACAAACTGGGCGGGAAACCGGGAAATACGTACGCGCTCTATGACACCCGCCTCTTCCAATCGGCCCACAGCCTTGGCCACCCCGGGCAGATAGATCTCCACGCCGAGCAGATAACATTCCGGATGCCTCTGAGCGAGGTGAACGAGAAATTCACCATTGCCAAACCCGATTTCCATAATGACAGCCGCATCTTCGGGTATATTGGCATCCGCAAGCCCTTGCCCTTTTGACAGGCCAATTGATGGCAGCCAGTGAGCGAGCCTGGCCTCCTGCCCACGGGTGACGAAACCATTCTTACGCCCATGCGTGCGTATTTCATGCTGGATGTATTGATTACGAATTTGGCGGGATAGCCGCATGAGACAAGCTCCTTTCAGGACGCACACCTGGACTATTCATAAATACTGCCGCGCCTTTCCTGGTTCCTTTATCCGCACCGAATCCCTCGTCGGTCGTCCGTATGCACAGCTACGATCTCCTTCCTTGGAATCCGTTGCGAACAAAGGCCCAGCATAATCATCTCGGCGATTCATGAATAGTCCAGGTAAAGGTAATCCTAGAAAAAGCAGTTGGAAGTGCGTGCAGAGTGGAAGGTATTGATTTGAA
>CAZQZF010000125.1:0-6523 GCA_964597745.1 uncultured Zetaproteobacteria bacterium | reverse complement strand
TGAAGGAAACGGCCCGCTTCGTGCCCGCCCACCCCATTGCCGGTACCGAACGATCCGGCGTTGAAGCTGGATTTGCCGAACTGTTCCAGGGCCATTTATGCGTATTAACGCCAATGGAAGATTCCTCGGATGATGCCGTGACAGGCGTCAGGGGGATGTGGGAGGCCTGTGGCTGCCGTGTGGAATGCATGAGCGCTGCCGAACATGATGATTTTTTGGCCGCTGTGAGTCATTTACCCCATCTTGTCGCTTATGCCCTGGTCAATGCCGTAAGCAAGCTGGGCAATGACACGCACGATCCCTTCCGGTTTGCGGCCGGCGGCTTCAGGGATTTTACCCGGATTGCCTCTTCCTCTCCAACCATGTGGCGTGATATCTGTCTCAGCAATCGCCAGGCGCTTTTGCACAAAATGGATGCGCTGGAGTCCGAATTTGAAGTTTTGCGCCAGGCGTTGCTGACCGGGGACGGAGACCGAATCATGGAAGAGTTTGAACACGCCAAACGGGATCGTGATGTCTGGCTGAAAAAACGGGAACAGGGTTTATGAAGGGGCGTATCCTGATCGCGGGCCCGGCCAAAGGCCGCATTGAGGGCGAGCTGAAGGTTCCTGGCGACAAATCAATTTCTCATCGGTTAATGATGCTAGGCGCACTGGCTACCGGCGTGACAAGGGTTCGAGGTTTTTTAGCAGGTGAGGATAATCTTGCCACCGTGCGGATGTTTTCCCGGATGGGCGTTCGTACTGAATGGCTCAATGCGGAAAAAACATCCATGCGGATTCATGGCGTCGGAATGCATGGTCTGCGGGAACCGTCCAATGTACTTGACGCCGGTAATAGCGGCACTGGCGCTCGTTTGATGGCGGGTATCCTGGCCGGGCAGCCATTTTTCAGCGTCATGACCGGAGATGCGTCGCTGTGTAAGAGGCCAATGAGCCGTGTGACAAAACCGCTGAGAATGATGGGCGCGCACATGGACGGCAGGGAAGGGGGGAGCAGGTTACCCCTGTCTGTCCGTGGCGGTTCGTTAAATGCGATTCAGTACAGAACCAAAGTTGCCAGCGCCCAGGTCAAGTCCTGCCTGCTTTTCGCGGGTCTGTTTGCCGATGGCCAGACTGAAATTTCAGAACCCGGCAGCAGCCGGGATCATACCGAACGGTTGTTACCGGTCTTTGGCCAGCCGGTTGATCTTCACGGACGGACAATCCGCATCAGTCCCGCCGGAAGATTGCAGGCGCCGAATTCTGAAATGGAAATCCCGGCCGATCCCTCGGCGGCGAGTTTTTTTGCCGTCGGAGCCTGTCTTGTGCCCGGATCAGAGGTCCGATTGTCACAAGTTGGCATCAACCCCAGACGGGATGGATGGCGTCGCATACTTTCAAAGATGGGAGCAAGGCTGGATCTGGAGGAGGAATCCCGTTTGGGGCTGGAACCTATGGCGGATATCATGGTCCATTCCCGCGGCCTCAGAGGCATTGAAGTGGATCGGGAAGATGTTGTGGATGCGATTGATGAGTTCCCCATATTATTTGTAGCGGCTGCCTTGTCCGAAGGTGAATTTGTTCTGGACGGGGCATCTGAGTTGCGCGCCAAGGAAAGCGACAGGATTGCAACGATGGCGGCGGCTCTCCGGCTGATGGGGGCGGATCTTGAAACGCGTCAGGACGGGATCCGCATCCGGGGCCGTGAACAGCTTCGGGGTGGGATGCGGATTGATGCGGCGCACGATCATCGCATCGCCATGGCCATGAGTATTGCGGCTCAACGGGCGGATTCAAGCATAGAAATTTTGCATGCCGAAACCATTTCCACTTCATTCCCGGATTTTGTTCCCATGGCTCAAAGCCTGGGCTTGAACATCTACTGGCAGTGAAAGCGATCCCCGGCTTGCAGGTAGCGGTGGATGGCCCTTCGGGATCAGGCAAGGGGACGGTGTCGTCGATGTTGGCGGCATTACTCGATTTACCTGTCTATGATACCGGCTTGTTGTACCGGTTTGTTGCGGGTATTACACATGAGCGCAATGTAGATGTTGACGATGAAAAAGCGATTGTGACAATGATGGATCAGGTGATGAATTGCATTGAATGGAATGCCGAGGGCCTGTCCATGCCGGGAATGAACCCGGGTTCAGAGATTCGGAGCGAAGAGACAGGCAGTCTGGCTTCCCGCATAGCAAAATATCCTGAAGTCCGGAATCGGCTTATGGGTCTGCAGAGATCCGTTGCCGTAGGTGGATGCATCATGGATGGCCGGGATATCGGGACGATGATTCTACCTGAGGCGAAAGCAAAATTTTTCCTGACCGCATCCATCCGGGAGCGTGCAAGGCGGCGCTGGAGACAGTTGCAGGATGGAGACCCTCAAATTAGTCTTGAGGATGTCGTTTCGGATTTAATGCTCCGAGACAATCGAGACAGAAAACGCAAGCATGCCCCTTTGCATAAAGCAGGTGATGCGGTGCTTATTGACACCACTACGCTTCGGCAGGATGAGGTCGTGGATCGCATGATAGCAATCATGCAACGGCGTGGTTTGATTCTGGGATAGTCGTACAAAGGCCTTGCATTGGTGCAGGAATGACCTTTTGGGAGGTCATGCGGCCGAAACAGAAAGAAAAGGTTGTTTTATTGGCTACTTACGGGTAGAAAATCAGAACTGCAAGGCGGAGTGTTTGAATTGATGGAAGATAAAGAGACAAATCATTTGCCTCACGAGGGTGTGGAAGAGATCAGGGATCAGTCACCGCTCAACGAACACGATGCGGCTGAAGGGGATTCCTTTGCCGAACTCTTTGCGGCAAGTCTGAATGAGCAACCCGTCGTTGAGCTGGATCGGATGGTGTCCGGTACCGTGGTTGGGCGGGATGCGGACTCCCTGCTTGTGGATGTCGGGGCCAAGGTCGAGGGGGCCGTCCCCCTGTCTGAGTTTTCGGAGTCCGGTAAGTTTGAGATGCCTGAGATTGGTGAGAAGGTTCAGGTCGTCATCAAGTCCAGTGGTCGAGGGGGCTTGAAACTGTCCATGCGTGAGGCGCGTCAGAAAGCGGTGTGGAAATCCGTGGAAGAGGCGCTGAAGACCGGGTCAACCATTGAAGGGAAAATTGTCTCTGAGATCAAAGGCGGGTATCAGGTTGACCTGGGTGGAGTTCGTGCATTTCTGCCAAAATCCGAGGCCGATGTTAATCCCCGCCATCAGGCTTCTGCCCTGATCGGAACACCATGCGAAATGGCTATAATATCCGCAAATTACAAGCAGGAGAATATTGTAGTTTCCAGACGACGGCCCCAGCAGGCATTGCTAGATGAAAAACGCAGGATCTTTTTTGACAAGGTATCGATCGGCGAAAGGGTTAGTGGCGTCGTTAAGCGGCTTACCGATTTTGGGGCCTTTGTGGAGGTTAACGGCGTCGATGCTCTGTTGCATGTGTCGGATATTAGCTGGAGACGCTTACAACATCCGGATGAGGCGCTGAGTGTCGGTCAGATGGTGGTGGCTGAGATTGTGAAACTTGATCCTGACAGTGGCAAGGTCTCGCTGAGCATGCGGGCTCTGCAAGCCGATCCATGGAAGAAAGTCACCAGCAAATATGAGGTTGGCATGCGCCTGACCGGTACGGTCCGTCGTCTACTGGATTATGGCGCCATGGTGGAACTGGAACCGGGCGTGGAAGGTATGATTCATCGCTCCCAAATGAGTTGGACAAGGAAGGAAGTGAGGCCGACGGCGGTGCTTGCCGAAGGTGATGTTGTTGACGTGGCGGTGTTGGAGATCATACCGGAAAAACGTCGTATTGCCCTGAGTCTGAAGGCCGTAATGGAGAACCCCTGGCAGGCTTGGCTGGCCAAATATCCCATAGGGACAAAGGTCACGGGAAAAATACGCAATATCACGGATTTTGGCCTGTTTGTCGGTTTGAACGACGAACTGGATGGCCTCGTCCATATCGGTAATCTTTCCTGGGATCGACCGGGAAGTGAATTGCTGGGTGAGTACCAAAAAGGTCAGGACGTAACCTGTGTTGTCCTGGGCGGGGACATAGAACGTCAGCGCATCTCTCTGGGAATCAAGCAGTTGACCGCGGATCCCTTTGACATCTTCCTGAAGGGGGCCGGACGCGGCGCCTGTGTTCACGGTACAGTGACTGGACTGAAGAGTGGCGAGGCCATCGTGGAAATAAGCAAGGGAGTGCAGGCTGTCCTGTCATTGCGAGAGGTGCCTCATGATCATGATGAGATCAGGATTGGGACCGAACTGGACGCAAAGATTATCGAGGTCGACCGTTCCCGGAGGAAGGTGAAATTGTCCATCAATCTACTGATTCGTGATGAAGAGCGGGATGCTATCCGCAGCTACTCCCGGAGCATGCGCGAAGAATCCGCGCCTTCCGCGCTTGCGTTGGAATTGAAACGCAAACTGGCCGCCCTGCCCAAGGCCAGCCAGTCGAATGTTGTACATTCAGTCGCGAAGCCGGCAACTACAAAAGCAAAGGCCGCCGGACCGAAGCTTTCACGGGCAAAGTGATAATGCAAGTTAGGAGTCTGTCGGACTTATGATAAATCTACTGCGCGGCAGGGACAGCGGACAAAATATCCCCGGATTATCGTTACATAGTTACCACTATGCGCCTCAAATCCGTGAATATTTTGTCTCGCTTCCCCACCTGCTCGCTACGATTCCCCTAAGTCCGACAGGCTCCTAGCCTGCACTATTCATGAATCGTCGTGATGATCGCGCCGGACCTTTGTTCACAACGGATTCTGAGGAAGGAGTGCGTAGCCGTGCATACGGACGACCGACGAGGGATTCGTTGCGGGCAAAGGAACAAGCGAGGGCGCGGCTGTATTTATGAATAGTGCAGGCTAGCAGCCCAGAAAAAAGAGAGGAGAAACCATGACAAAATCCGAGTTAATTGAGATCGTCAGCAATCGTCAGGATCAGATTACCCGTTATGAAGCGGAGGTTGTAATTAATTCGGTGTTTCAGGCTATTTCAGATGCCTTGGCCAACGGAAACCGGGTGGAATTGCGGGGCTTTGGCAGTTTTAGCATTAGGGAACGCCGGGATCGAATGGGAAGAAATCCCAAAACGGGTGAATCCGTTTATGTGCCATCCAAGCTCGTTCCTCATTTTAAGCCGGGCAAGGAACTGCGGGAGCGCGTTGATCATCCCCAGTAGAAATACATTGCATATTATCGCCTCTTATTCATTGGCAAGCTGAAGGGGAGTTGTGATGAACTGGATCAATGTCATTGTGGTTTTGGTAATCACATCCATTGCTACGATGTTTGCCGTATCGAATACCCTTCCCGTTCAACTGCGTTTTATCGATTTCGTCTCCGGTGATATGCCGCTCTTTTTACCTATTTTTATAACGTTTCTGCTGGGATTTCTGGGCGGAATTCTTTCCCTGTTTTTCTCGCGCCGTAAACACAAACGCGAGATTCGGAGGCTCAGAGAAGAAAACAGCATTCTCCAGAAAGAGGTAAACAACTTACGCAATCTACCTCTGCAAGACGAGGCGTGACCACCTTTTTACTGACCCTGTTAACCCTGTCATCATGGGTATTGCTGGCTTGGGTCTGGTGGAGGAAAAAGGATGAGGGCGACAAAAAGCCTTTTGTTGAGGATCAGCGCGTGTCTTCATTGGTACGGGGCATCAATTATCTCTTGTCCGATGAGTCCGACCGCGCCCTGAAAGAGCTTGTTTCCGTTGCCAGGATTCATACCGATACCGCGGAGGTATATCTCGCCCTAGGCGGGCTTTTTCGGGCCAAAGGAGAAATTGGCAGGGCGGTTCGCATCCATCAGAATCTTCTGGCCAGACCGAATCTTCCCCATCATATTCATATCCAGGCCTGCCTTGCCCTGGGCCTGGACTATCAGTCCGGCGGGTTTCTTGACAGGGCGTTGAAGCAGTTTGGCAAGGTGATTGATTTACAGTCCGATAACATTCAGGCGCTGGAGGCAAGCCTGCGTATCAGGGAGCAAAGCCACGAATGGTCCCTGGCCAAAGACCTTTTACTACGCCTGGACAGGATTCGAAGGACCAGATCAACCCTGCACCTGGCCTATTTGCAGGCCGAAGTGGCCAGGGAACACTTTGCTAAAGGCGACGTTCAGATTGCCATTGGTGAAGCGGAGAAGGCGATCAGCCTTGATGAAGACTGCGCCTCAGCTCATCTACTGCTAACCGATATTTATTTACGTCAGCAGGATGTTGACCGGGCACTGAACAGCATGCAAAGGTTGAGCAAGGTGGCCCCGCAACACCTGCCCCTGCTTGCTCAGACGTTGGTGAAATATCAGGAAGTCTACCACAGCGGCGGTTACGATTTTCTGGTTACCTGCTGGCAGAAAAGCAGGGATGAGGCGTTGGCGCTGGCCTGGCTTGAGGCGGAGTATGAAGTCGGAGGTTCAGAGGCGGCGACGACGCTGATCCGCGAACTGGAATATGAACCTGAGTATCTGCGTTCCGGTCTTCAGCTTCTGGCGCTTACCGGTCAGCGGGATATTAGAAATATGC
>CAZQZF010000124.1:0-6545 GCA_964597745.1 uncultured Zetaproteobacteria bacterium | reverse complement strand
GCAACCGTGGACAGGGGCGCACAGAATACGCAAAGGGAAATGATGCGGGGGCCCGGCAGGAGTCACGGAAAGCTGAATAAACAGACCCGGAGAATGCGACAGTGCAGTACAACATTGGCCTAACCCATCAGGGGATGCTGGATTATCCGAAGGCGGAGGATGCCTGTGCCCGGGCGGTGAAGATCGATCCGTCCCTGGGCGATGCATGGTCTCACCTGGGAGAGATGCTCTATCGCCGGGGGAGTCATACTGAGGCAAAGGCGGCCTTGGACAAAGCTGAGGCTCAGGGGGCGAGACCAGCCTATACCGCCTATATCAAGGGCCTGGTGCTGATGGCATTGGAGGCATACGACGAAGCAATTGCCTCGTTACAGCGGTCCCAGGAACTGGAGCCGGCATTCCGGCAGAAGGCCACTTATGCGATTGGCATGGTTTACAGCAAGAAGAATGACAAGAAGTCTGCCGAGAAGGCATTCAGGGAAGCCATTGCCATCGATCCCAGGTCCGTGGTTGGGGTCTATGCAAATTTCGGTTTGCAGTTCCTGCACAAGCCGCAGAAGCGTTTGTGGCATCTGGATCTGACCTACAGCTTTCAATATGACGATAACGTCATTCTTAATCCCGGCGGGGTATCCGCGGTACCTACGGACCAGAATGATTTTACGCATGTGTTAAACCTGCATGCTGGATATAAACCAGAGACGAAAGGTCCATTCGGCATTCGCGCTGATGCCAATTATTTCAAGAGTCTGCATCATCAGCTATCCTTTATAGACGTGGACGGTTTTGGCCTGTCTGTAACACCGAGTTACACTGCCGCTGCGGGAACTTTATCCCTTGAGGCCCGCGCGGATTTTTATCTGGTTGGGAGCAATCATTATCTGGATATTTATAGCGCCTATCCGAGTTTTGGTTTTGATATTGGCAAACGCCAGCATGGTATTATCAACGGCGCCTACCAAAAGAAAAATTTTTTCAATCAGCCCCTGAACATTGCTGCCGAGAACCGTAATGCCTCGAATTACTCAGTTGGATATATGCACTATGTCTATGTGCGGCAACAACGGGGTTATGTTGGACTCGGCTATGCCTTTGACGTTGATAACACCAGGGGGTCTAACTGGGACTATTTTGGGCACCGGTTCCTTGCCACAATTCTTTATCCGCTGGGCAAGGGAATCGGGTTTCGTTTTAATGGGGATTATTATTTGCAGAATTATCGGAATGTGCACACGATTTTCGGGGTGAAGAGGGACGACAAGACCCTTACCCTCTCACCCATGTTGACCTATGATACAAAGTGGGTGACGCTACAGTTGCATTACACCCATGTGCGGGCGATATCGAATGTCGCGATTTATGACTACAACAGGAATATCTATGGCGCAGGTTTTGAATTCAGCTATTAGTGATTGCAGGAGATCGACATGACCGGACAGCATAAAACTGATATGGGAATTTCGAACGGAACAGACAATGAACCGGTCTTTATGCCATGGTTATGGACTATTGCTGTTGCCTTGCTTATGGCCGGGGTTCCCGATGTTTCACATGCTGCTAATAACGTTGGAAAATTCACGGTGGTTGCGGGCTCCGTGGATGCCTTGCGTGAGCAACAGGATGCGCCAATCGCCGCGAAGGTCGGTATGGATACATTTATACAGGATATCGTGCGTACGAAGCATCGCTCCCGGACGCAACTGAAGTTCGTCGATGACAGCGTGTTGAATATGGGGTCGGACTACATGGTGAAGATCAAGGAATATGTATACGATGAGGATAATGGCATACGCAAGGCGATCCTCAGCTCCCTGCGAGGAACCATGCGGGCGACCGTGTCAAAGTTTGGCGGCGATTCTACCTTTGAAGTGGAGACTCCGACAGCGGTTGCTTCGGTGCGGGGAACCGACTTTATCGTGATAAGCTCATCGATGGAAACCGAGGTTATCGTTCTTGAAGGAGCTGTGAGGGTTCGGAACATTGATCCGAAGATTACAGGCCAGGTTATGGTCCGGGCCGGTCAGAGAACCAGGGTGGCCAGGGCCAAGGCGCCGAGTTCGCCCTCCTATGTTCCTGCTCAGATGCAAGAAGCTCTGATTGCGGAAACTACGCCAATTGCTACTGGCGGGGTTGGCGGGAGTGGGGCATTGCAGCCTGGCCAGGCAGTTGCCTTTGCTGACGCTGCTCCCGCAGCGCCGTCTCCACCGGCTCCGGCAACTCTCCTTACGCAGCGTATTCAGCCAGTCATAGGCGCTCAGGCTGCTGTCGGCGTGCCGCCTGTACAGCCGCCAATTACTAGCACAGTGCCAGCGATACTCACTGCGCCGGTTACCTTGACTCTGGTGTTTTGAATTTAAAAAATTGATCATGATACAAAAATTTGCGCCAATAGTTCTGCCGGCAGTCATAATTTTTTTTGTAGTCGGATCCTTAAATGCCGCTGAAATGTACGAAAGGCAGGAACTTCTTGCCAAGCCCAAAGTGCAATCCCAGAAGGCCGGGACTGTAGAAAGAGGGGAAGTTTCAATCATTGAAAGGCGTGGCTTCTGGGTAAAGGTCAAGTCTGGAGATATTGTCGGTTGGACCAAGCTATCCAATGTTAAAATGAAAGAAGTGGTACGATGGATGGCTCCGATTGACATCCTGAACGATACCGGGCGCTTGGCTGCAGGGAACAGATAGGCGCACGATATCTCCACGGATGTGGCAATCGGCAATTCTTCTGGATCTTATCGTCGTATGTGCGGTGTTCAAAACACAAGGTCCGCAGATGACGAGGTTTGTACGCACGCCTTCAGTTATTTTTTAGGGTATCGATAAATGAGCTGGTTTTCTAGCCGCTTACACTGGTTTATCCATGATGCCATTCCCCATGGACTGGTAACTCTTTCAGTCGTCTCTTATAAAAGCTCCAGCTATTTTTACTGGGCATTCGCATTGATTCTCAGTGTTGTGATTGTTATTTCAACGATTCTGGGCGCCGATTTTGCCGCCATGGATGAAGGTACTTTTGACACAATTATGAAAATGAGATGGACCTCTCCATCTGCCTCAAAGGATATAGTAATCCTTGATATTGATGAGAAGTCACTGGCTGAAATGACACCTGCCTTCGGGCGCTGGCCGTGGAAACGCGAAGTCTTTGCGCAAGTGCTTGCTGAACTCGAATATGCTGAAGCGAAGTCAATCATGTTCACTGTATTGATCACTGATCCTGATAAGGAACACAAGCGAAGCGATGCAGCGCTAAGTTTTGTGGCAAGCGAGTCGTATGTGACGGTTTACCCTTTGGTCAGATTACCTGCCAGGAATGATATTCACAGCAAGTTGAAAGTCTGTGATTTGATCCCGGCAGGCGTGATGAAGTGCCATACGAAGCAAACAATAGCGGCAATTCTTCCCGGCTTGCCAGGCATGCAGCATGACCTGGGGATTATGAATCATCGACTGGATGATGATGGAATTCTCAGGCGATGGAGCCTTTTATGGCAGGAGGACTCCTGGAAAATGCCTACTATAGTCGGTGGAGCTATCGCACTGGCGCATATCGAACCTAAGGTAGATCCAGGCGAGACCTACATCCTGAACTGGAGAAACAGGAAGAAAAATTACAAGAGAGTCTCGTTTTCGGATTATGTCGCCACGCTTAACGGAGATAAACGTATCGAACCGGATTTTTTTCAAGGGAAGAATGTGATTATCAGCTCATCCGCCCCCGGGCTGACAGTAAAAAACTCAACCTCAATAGGCTTAATAGATGATGGTGAAATCCTGGCTACTGCATTGGATGATGCCATCAACGGAACCTACCTGAAGGTCATTCCAGATTGGATCATTCCTCTGATAACGACCTTTTTTATTTGGGGGATGACCTACCTGTTTATGTTCGGACGCTCTCAAAGTGAACTCGATGGCGCCATTATAGCGATGGAGGTAGGCGCTATACTTGTCATGGCTCTGGCGATCAACTACACCACGTACTTTATAGATATCATGCCACTGGCCACCTATGGACTGGTGTACTACTCGGTAGCAAGGGTGCATCATGAAATGGCTGAAGCCGTCTTTATGGGGGGAGAAAATTATCTCGAAAGGATTGTTGTGAAGGAATCTCCGGATTCTGTTGGAGTAATCGCATTCAAGGATGAGGAGAATGAGTTTTTGCCCGGCAGGCGGGATATGATGAGGATCCAGAAAGATTTCGATTCAGGAAGGATTTTCTGTTGCCATGAGCTATTTCAGGATGATCAGTTGCTTGAGGGAGTTAACCACGTGAGCTGCATGGTTGTCGTTGCTGACAGAGCCTCGCAGCATGACATGATGGAGAGGTTGCAGGCTTATTTAAGGCGGCGCGGTCTTAAGGAGCATATAACCCAGGTATTTGATTTTCCGGTTGAGATTAATAAAAACAGGAAGCTGGCGCCAAAGTTTATAGCCTTAAAAACACTTTCTACAATTACACAACTCCCTTTGAATGAGGGGTGGCTGGAGCACTGAATGACATTATCGCGTCAACTAATTATAACTCTGTTGTGCTTGGTTTTTATACTGATTAGCGGCATGTTTGGGCTTAATCTAAGGCATGTACAGAATCTTCTATTAAAGCAGATGGATGCTCAAACACAAAATTCAGCGGATTCATTGGCTCTATCTCTAAAGGAGTATTTGGCGAACAGGGACATGCAGGGCGCCGAAACTTTTGTGGATGGTTTTTTTAATCATGGTTTTTACCAAAAGCTCTCAATTACGGATTCCCATAAAAAACAACCGATAATTGTACGGAGTAGCCCCAAAGCGATTAACGGGTTGCCGGACTGGTTTGTAAGGCTGATTCCGTTGAATGCTCCTAAAAAGAGGGCTGCGATACTTTTTTACGATTCCGGGCATCGGCGGGGGAATTTTATCATTCTTGAAGCAAAAATCTCTCACGCCTATGAGCAGCTTTGGTTATCCATTAAAGAGTGGTTGGTATTATCAGCGATATTGATTTCAATAAGCGCATTGCTGTTGGTCTCCCTGGTACGTTGGCAGCTTTCCCCGTTGAAGCTGATTGAAGAGCAGGCTATAGCGATCGGCAATCGTGACTTCCCCATAAGCAATCGAATACCCCATGCTCGAGAATTGGCTCGAGTTGTGTTGGCGATGAACGGCATGTCTACGAAACTGAAGAACTTTATTGATGAACTCACCGAGAGAGCAGAGAAACTGCTGCGTGAAACGCGCATGGATGCTCTGACCGGACTTATGAACCGTAAGAGTTTTATGGATAATCTTAATACTGTTATGAATAAAAACGGGGTTATCGGAATTATTCATGTTCATGATCTCAAACGTATCAATGAAGCGTATGGCTACCCAACCGGTAATGAGCTTCTCTGTGCGGTTGCGCAAATGCTTCACAAAAAGAGGGGATTATACGCTGAAGCTTTTGCTGGGCGCATCTCCGGCGCTGATTTTGCCATGGCTGCGCCAGGACTAAGCATTAAAGATTTCCACCATATTTACAGACAGTTGGAATCCGGGCTGGAATCGTTATCAGTTCCTGAAAATAAGATAAGCCTGAAGATCATCACTGGTGTCGCTTCTTATGATCAAAAACAAAGCATTAGTAAAGTGCTTGCCAGGGCCAACCACGCATTAACAATGGCTATGCATCAGGAGAAACCGTTTGTATATATTGGTGATGATGATCAAAGCCCCCTCTCTTTTTCGTCGACTGATTGGGGGGGGTTAATAAATAATGTTATTCAGAATGAATCCATAAAACTTACAAGCCAGGATGTGGTCGATTGCAAGGGTGAAACACTTTTCCGTTGTCTTTTAGCCAGGCCAGAACTGCCGGCTGAAGAAAGTATTCAGACCGAGAGCTTTATAGCGATGGTTGAGCGATTAGGGCGGGGTAATGAGTTTGATCACTTAATGGCAAGTAAAATTTTTCAGTATGCTGCGAGCGGCAGCGATGATGGTTCATGGGCGGTAAAATTATTGGCATCATCATGGCGCGATGAAGAATTTCAGGAATGGTTTCTTAGCCTTCTAAAACAATACCCGTCAGTCTCAAACAAGCTGTTTATCACATGTACTGAAGCTTCCCTTATCAGAGATGTCACATTTTCAAAAATACATATAGATTCCATACGGCAATTGGGAGTGCGCATCGTAATGGACCATTTTGGCAGGGAGTTAAGCTCATTTGCAGCTTTACGGCGGCTAAAGCCGGATTATATAAAGCTGGATGGAAGTTACATTAGAGATATCCTTCAAAATGACGATCATAAAATGTTCCTTGGAATAGTGGCCAATATTACACATGGTCTTGATATCGGGGTCATTACTGAGCATGTCGAGACTGACGAAATTAAATCTGTTTTGGATAAGATGAATGTTGATGCGTTCCAGGGATATGCTATTTCCCAGGTAAAATTACTGGAGTTATAAGGGCCACCAGTTTTGACTGTACAACCATGGCGAAATGTCTCAATCTTGCATGATCCTAGAAACCTCAGTTGGGAGTGCGTGCAGGGTGTAAGATATGGATTTGAAGG
>CAZQZF010000123.1:0-6563 GCA_964597745.1 uncultured Zetaproteobacteria bacterium | reverse complement strand
GGCCCATATGGCCACCATGCCGACATGCAACCCTGAAATTGCCAGCAGGTGGGCGGCCCCGCTGGCTGAAAATGCCTCCTGGATGCGATTCGGAATCCGGGAGCGATTCGCCAGCAACAGGGCTTGCAGGATACCGGCCCGGCCTGGATCCATGGGCGCCAGAATGTCCCGTGTTTTCTGGCGCAATGTCTCCAGCCAGGTTGGATGAGAAGACAGGGCCTGGATATCTCCGGAAACGCTGCCGATCAGTGCGATATGATGATCAAAACAGTAGGCCTGATAGTTGAATGCGCCAGGGTTGGCGGAATTTTCCGGCAGGTGCAATCTGACCCTGGCCGCAATGCGATCTCCGGACTGCAAGGCCGCCCATCCGTTGATCCTGTTGCGCCCTCCATAACCATAGAGAAATACCCGGCCCGCTAAAATGGCTCCATCTTGCCGCCGGACCTCATCCAGAGTCAGTCGAACACGGCCAGGTTGACGCCGAACGGAATCAATACCCGCCTCTATCGTCACCGTCTGATCCGTCCATGAGGAGTCGACCGCCACCGCCCTAGCATCCGAGATCAGGGACATTCCACCCCAGATGAGACCGGCCAGACAGGCAAGACAAATCCGGCGCAAGGGCCTGAACAGAGAGAGAAAAATGAGCGTTGGCATGAGCCAGATAACACTGTCCAGAGAAACAAAATCTCCGCGCAGGGCGGACAGGCCAAGGACCCATCCGACGCCTGGTAAAAGCAGAGGCAAACGGCTCATGAACTCAACCGTCTTTTGGCCGGAATCAGCAGGGATAGATAATTGTTCCCTGAATGAGTTGGTCTTCACCTAAACGCCTGCGCACCACATTCACAATGCTTGGCGACCTGTCCAGGTCCGAAACACCGACTCCATGCCAGAGCCCCGGAGCTTCCCTGCCACCAATGAGAATCGGCGCCTGATAGAGGACCAGCTCCTGGCTCAGTTGCGCTTCGAAAAAAGCGGCATGGAGCTGCCCACCTCCTTCCAGCAACAGGGCCAGCCGTCCCTCCGCGGCAAGGTGTTGTAAGGCCGATTGCAGGCTGCCCACCTGAACAACTTCAACTCCGGCCTTTTCCCAATCAGGCGTATGCCGATTGAGACTGCGCACATAAAGACGGGACGGGGCATTGCCGTCAAGCAATTGATAATCCGTTGAAAAAACGGGCGTATCAAGGCAGAGGACCACCCTTAGCGGCGGCTCGCCTCTACGTTTTGCGCCGTGAATCGTCAGTGAAGGATTGTCATGCCTGAATGTCCCCGAACCGACCAGAATGGCATCGCTGGCGGCTCGCAGACGATGTGCATGACGGCGTGATTGCTCCCCGCTAATCCATTGTGAATGTCGGCAGCGCGTAGCCAGCTTGCCATCCAGAGTGATGGCCGCCTTGGCGACGACATACGGCATGCCGGTCCGGATAAAATGAAAAAATGGACGGTTGAGCTTCTCCGCCTGAGCCTTCATCACATCCCTTTGCACCTCAATGCCATGTCCCTCAAGAAACCGGCCGCCGCCCGCCATGGCGAGATTAGGGTCGGCTGAGGCATAGACAACCCGTCTGATCCCGGCCTGAAGGATGGCCTGAGTGCACGGAGGGGTCCGGCCATGGCCATGGCAAGGCTCCAGAGTCACGTAGAGCGTCGCCCCCTTTGCCGCTGAGCCAGCCCGATCCATGGCAACAATCTCGGCATGGGCGCAGCCGGGATGGCGATGCCATCCCTCACCCAGGATCCGTTCGCCAGCCGCGACCACGGCGCCAACACGTGGATTTGGATGGCTGGTGCCAATGCCACGGCAGGCCAGCGCCAGCGCCCGGCGCATAAAGCGCCCGTCCCGGCTCGAATCAGCGGCCATTTTTAATGACTTTATTATTTTTCATGGCTGCACTGAATCATCGCAAAGATCCGGCTCGCCGCAATGAAGCAGAATTTCGTGTCTGATTTTATCCCGAAGTTGAACAGCGGCAGCCCAACCGGAGCCTGCCGCCCGGACAGGCTTACTAATGATGACACTCGCAATCCCCCGGGCTGGAAACAGGGAATTACCTCGCAACATGGAGCGTGTTCCGCGAACAGCCACGGGTACAACGGGAACAGCGCCTTCGACAACCGCCATAAACGCCCCCATATGAAACGGTTTGAGGCCGGGGGCGCGGTCAAAGGTCCCTTCCGGCATCATGATAATTGATTGACCGCCCTGGATTCTCTCAATCAGGCGGGAAACGTCATCCACGCCGCGCCGAGCTTCAAACCGCTCCACAAATTCAGTCCCGAGCCGGCGGAGAAAAAGACCGGCAACAAATTGCTGATTCAATTCCTGCTTGGCCACGAAGTTCACGTTTGCAGGCAGGACCGATATGAGTACAACGCCATCGAGATAACTGGCATGGTTGCTTACAGCTACAAATGTCCGATCTTCCGGAAAATTTTCTCTTCCATGGACAATGACCGGGACGCCAACAAGCCACAGAAAACAGCGTGCCGCGCGCCGCACGAACAAACGGCGCCATGATAAATTCGGAAGTACAGCCACCACTGTCCATACCACGCACGTCATGGGAAGGAATAGCAGCCACGCATATGCAGCATAGGCGAGACGTAGCAATGCCCGCAGACCGCGCTGAAACCGGGGAAAGGCGATCTCCCATTTCAACCGAAGCCGTAGCCAGAACCGCTTGAAACCTGTCGCGTCAGTTTTATTCTGCTCATAGACCTCGCGGCTGGCGGCTCGCCGCACCTTACCACTGGTGGTCTTCAGAACCGTGTTCGGGGGAACCAGAACAACATCATCGACAGGCGTATCAAGCAGATCCATGGCCAGATCATTGATCTGCCCGCGTAGCAGATCCAGCTTTTCGGGCCTTCGCTCACGGGTTTCGGCCATGACCACCAGCCGCTCCGTAGCCGATACGGGATCGCTGCTGGCAAAAGCCGCTACGGCATTTTGACGTATCCCTGGAATTCCCCCGACCGCATCCTCCAGTTCCTGGGGATAGATATTCCGTCCGGCGCGTATGATGATATCCTTGGCGCGCCCGGTGAGGAAAACATTGCCACCGGCCATATAGGCAAAATCTCCGGAGTTCAGCCAGCGGCCATCGAAGAGCTCTTTCGTGGCCCTGCTATTGTGAAAATAGCCACTAGTCGCCGAAGGGCCGGAAAATTGCAGCCATCCCTCCTCCCTCTCCCCCACTTCATGTCCAGCGGCGTCAACAATGCGGACCTCATGCCCCGGTATCGGCTGCCCGCAACTGACAAACTGCAAGGCTGCCTGCTCCTTCTCCGCGGCCGGGATAGCCATGCCATCACGGCTGAGCCTGTCACGCTGGATGCAGTCAATAACCGGTTCCTGGTCCGGGCCGGAAAAGGTCAATCCTACGGAACACTCAGCCAGACCATAGACCGGGGTCATGGTCTGGGGTCGCAGACCAAAGGCCGCGAAGCGTTGGCAGAAACCCTCGATGGTTCGTGGACTGACGGGTTCAGCCCCATTGAAGGCCAGGCGCCACGAAGAGAGATCCAGGCCTTGCAAATCCTCATCATCAAGGGTGCGCTGGCAGAGTTCATAGGCAAAGTTCGGGGCGGCGGAGATCGTTCCCCGGTGTTCATGAATTGCCCATAACCATCGGCCGGGACGGGCGATAAAGGAGAGTGGCGGCATCAATACAAGTGGAAATGCATGATAAAGGCTGCCAAGGCAGGCGCCGATCAGTCCCATATCGTGATACAGGGGTAGCCAGCTTACGAACACATCCTCAGAGCTCGCCTTTGTGACCCTGCCCATGGCCCGGATATTGGCCAGCAGATTGGCATGAGTGAGAACAACGCCTTTGGGGCTACCCGTGCTGCCCGAAGTGTATTGCAACAGGGCAGCGTCCCCTGCCTGCGGAGCCGGTCTCTGGGCCGGGACCGCTGAACCCGACAGTTCCTCAATCGTAACTACGGCCCGCAGTTCGTCCATGCTCGATATCAGAAGGTCTGAAATGGCGCCGGCATCATCCGTGGCGATCAGGAATTGAGCCCGGGAACTGGCAAGTATGCCAAACTGGCGCCTGAGGTGGTCCTCGATGTGTTTGGGCCGTGTTGGCGGATAGATGGGCACCGGCACCGCACCGGCAAGGAGCACGCCATAAAATCCATAAAAGAATTCCCGGCTGGTTGGCAGCATGATTGCCACGCTCTGACCGGGCTCAAGTCCCCGATCCCGTAAACCGGCGCTGACCCGCTCTGCCCCGTTGAACAGATCCAGATAGGTGATCTCCTCCCTCCTCTCCCTGTGGGGATAGAGCAGGACATGCGTCCGCTGCGGATGCCGCTTGACATGCCAGTCCAGGACGTCCAGCAGCGTTGTGGCGCTCGCGGGTTCGCCCTCTGTTCCGGACAGGGCGATGCCTCGTCCCGGCCGGGTTTCAGAACCGACAGCTCCCTCAGACCCGTGCACTGCGCGCAGCAGATCGCGCGGGGTTTCGGCGGAGCCGAGAAGTTGCTCCGGGAGCTGGACGTCAAAGGTCCTTTCAACCCGCAATATAAGTTCCACCCGGGCCAGACTGTCTAGACCAAGATCACGGTCCAGGATGCTATCCAGTGTAACCGTCTGCGCGGCCTTATAAGGATGCAGTTCCACGACCAGCTTTTTCACCACATTCAGCAGAATATCGCCGGCAGCCTCAACGGCCTGATCTGCCGAGGGTTCCACGATTGGCTCAGGCCGGCTCTGCAAACAGAGCCTCTTCAAATCCGAACATGGAGAGATCATCCATGCGCATGGGGTAAAGAATACCATCGAGGTGATCACATTCATGCTGGATGACACGGGCTTGAAAACCACCCGCCTGGCGATCAATGGGCTGACCACAGGCATCAACACCCTCATAGCGAACTTCCCTGTATCTGGGAACCATGCCGCGAAGACCGGGAAGACTCAGACACCCCTCCCAACCCTGTTCCACCCTTTTATCGATCATCGTCAGAGAAGGGTTGATCAGAACGGTATCCGGCACCTCCTCCGCATCCGGATAACGGGGGTTGACATGCAGGCCAAAGATCACTATCCGCACAGGCACGCCAATCTGGGGCGCTGCCAGGCCAACCCCGTTCAGGGCAGCCATCGTCTCCCGCATATCCTTCACAAGCGCATTCAGCCGGTCATCAAACCGGTCTACCGGCCGGGCTCGTTCAAGCAGACGGGGATCGCCCATCTTCAGCACTGTTCTAACAGTCATAACATGGATATTCATTGAATGGCCGCCTGCATGCAAGGTGAAGTCGCCCATCCGTGGACGAAAAGATGACTTTATATGCTACCATCATGCAAGATTCGGGGTCATGTTTCGCACGCGTTTTGCCCCCAGCCCGACCGGCCTGCTCCATGTCGGCAATGCCTACTCGGCCCTCCAATGCCAGCAATGGGCGGAGAGACATGATGCCGAACTTCTGTTGCGAATCGAGGATATTGACCACACCCGTTGCAGGGACGAGTTCACTAAAGCCATTGTTGAAGACCTGAACTGGCTGGGAATTCGGTGGCGCGGGCAACCCGTCAAACAGAGCGGCAGACTCGGAGTCTATAAGGAAGCGCTGCGGCGGTTGCAAAAGATGGGCGTCATTTACCCCTGCTTTTGCACGCGGCGATCAATCCGGAGAGAGATCGCCAGCATCGGCGTTGCCCCTCACCTTGATGAACATGCCGATCCCTATCCAGGCGCCTGCAAATCAATTCCACCTTCCCAAAGACAGGAGCGCATCTCAAGCGAGGAGTATGCTTGGCGGATTGATGCGGGACTGGCCTTCCAGTCCCTTTCAGAACCGCTTGTCTGGCGCGATGAAACGGGCGAAAGACACCCGGTCACCCCCGCATCAATCGGCGATACTGTTATCGGCCGTAAGGATATCGCCTACAGCTACCATCTGGCTGTTGTTGTTGATGATGCGGAACAGGGTATTACGCACATCATCCGCGGAGAAGACCTGAAAGGCATCGCTCCACTGCATCGTCTTTTACAAACCCTGCTGGGCTTACCCGACCCGGTCTACATCCACCACCCGCTACTGATCGACGATCAGGGGAAAAGGCTTGCCAAGCGTAACCATTCCACCACGCTGAAACAGTTAGCAGAACTTGGCATTTCTCCGAAGGGCCTGCGCCATTATCTGTTCAATACCACCCCTCCCGTCTGGCCCTGGCAAGAGGGGGATACATCTTTGATCTTGAAAGAGCTAGGATGATCCTAGAAAAAGCAGTTGGAAGTGCGTGCAGAGTGTAAGATGTTGATTTGAATGGCGTAATGAAAAAATGCGTCGTCACCTTGTTGGTGATAAGCATTTTCTTCATATAGCCAAGCGAATCAAGAGCTTGCGCTATGGATGTGCGGCCAACTGCTTTTTCTAGGATGATAGAGTTAATTGAAGGATGAGCCTCAAATGTTGCTTGCCTACGCCTGGCTGGAAAACCAATGACAGCCCCGATCCTGTTCGCCCTCTATCCTTCCTGCTAGCCTGCACTATTCATGAATCGCCGTGATGATTGCGCCGGGCCTTTGTTTGCA
>CAZQZF010000122.1:0-6682 GCA_964597745.1 uncultured Zetaproteobacteria bacterium | reverse complement strand
CCGAATCAATACCTTCCACTCTGCACGCACTTCCAACTGCTTTTTCTAGGATAATGCCGATTATACCGTGAGGTTAATGGCTCCTGATGTGTTGTTCCGCTTTCTCCAGAAGCCTTCTGGCATCGGCCTTTCGGCCGGCATCGGCAACGGGCCGGTTTGGGCGGGGTGGGGCTGCAATGGCCTTGCGAAGATATTCGGCCGCCCTGGCGTATTTGCGTTTACGCATCAGAAAATCACCCATGAAATAATTGGAATCTAGTCCGGAAGGGCTTACTTTAAGGCCTTTTTGCAAATATTTCCTTGCCCGCCTGTCGCTACCAAAGGCAATGGGATAGCCCGGCACCTTGTAGTAAAGAGTGCCGAGGGCAGTATAGACAAAACCATCCGGTATGGCGGGATTGATCTGGACTGCCTCCAACAGCAGGTCTTTCGACTGCCTGATCATGCCAAGCGCGGCAAATCCCCCTCTTTCCCCGGCGTAGGTATACAGAATGATGGCTTCCCATAGAATAGCTTCCGCAGCGTCTTCATGATCGGCGTGGGTCTTTCTTGCCTGCTTCAGCAATCTGGAAAATTGTGACTCTCGCTGCTCTTTGGGCGTTTGATACTTGATCCTGGCCCATTCGTGTTGCAGGTCCAGGATCTCGGATTCCAGACCTTTTGCGGACGATGAGCATGGGATGAGAAGCAGGGCCACGGCAAAAATTGTGCCGAGGGTTAGAATACCCTTCATGAAGTATGCAGTTTACCGGGAGCTGCAGTCTTTCGGCGTATTCCGGCCAGTGTGGACAGGGAGATGTTCAGGCTATGAATCGGTTGCCCAAGGGCATGGGAAACCAGCCGTGCACAACCCACGGCACAGCCGGACTCACATGGCTTATGAACATTGGCGGCCTTGAGGTCGGCCCGGGTCGCCTCCATCAATGGCAGAGATGCACCCTGTTGCTGGCTGCACCACTGGATGTGGCCGTGGGTGTTGACATAGAGAAACTTGAATCCTCCAAGGCAGCGCCATGGCAAACTGTAGTCCCCTGCCAGCATGGCCATGGCGTGTTTGCGGTACAGGCGCATACCTCCCCAGAGGTCATGGAGGCTGAGCAGGGACAGGAATTTATCCCCCTGGATGGCGACCCTCCCGCCAGCCTGATGCAGCAGAGAAAAGCTGAAATCAAAGGGATAATCCTTGAGCATCCGGCGAAATTCATCGTATTCCGTAACAGTTTCATCCGTAAGAACGGTTTGAATCTTGACGGCAAACCGGGCCCGGTCACGCAGCAGGTTCAACTTTGGCAGCAGACTCTTCAGCGATTTCATTGAATAGGGTCCAGGCTGGGCGGAATCAATGCTCAATTGCATCAGATCAAGACCGGCCCGGTTGAGGCCATCAATAATCTCTTCCGTAAGCAGAAAGCCATTGGTAATGACGGTGACAAGATTAGCGCCACGACGCTTGCCCTTGATCCTGCTGATCAGATCGGAAAGATCGGGATGCATCAACGGCTCTCCGCCCAGGATGTCATAAACAAGGGCGCCTAGGGAGTCGAGCTTGTCAATGCGATCAAGCAGCAGTGCCGTGGGGATATGTCTGGCCCCGGAGATGTATTCATTGCAGTAGGTGCAGGAAAGATTGCAATTCATGGTAATGACAAGCTGCGCATACAGGGCGGAATCGTCGAACAGGCGGCTGGCTGCACTGGCAATAAACCGGAGTTTTTGAGCTGATCTCATGGCTCTCTCATTAGTCTTTAATCCTTTACCACGAAGATGCAAAGAATGTAGAAAATTTGCGCCCTGGCAACCTCGTGGTTCCGGCTACGCCGGGTCAACTTTGGTCGGACGTGCATCAACGACCTTACTTTCCAGCCAGGCGTCCATTCCAGAACCGTCTGCCCGTATATGCCTGCCAAGCCAGCAGGCCAGGGATTCCCAGCAGGACCTCCCGGACACGTTTGCACAGGGACAGTGCCAGAGCGGCTTCCGGTCCCAGACCGACAATGGCGCCCAGGATAACCAGTCCCCCCTCCTGAATTCCCAAGGCGCCGGGTATCATAAAGGCTGCGGCCCGCATGGCCTGGCTCAGGCTTTCAAGAAGAAACGCATCGGAAATGCTGACAGGGCTGCCAAGGAAATACAGGGCCAGCCATACCTCGCCTGTACCGGCAATCCAGCCAAGCAGGCGCCAGGCAGCCGCACGCAGCAATACCCATCGCCTGGAATAGAGGGTGAGAATGGCGGCATCCAGTGCAGCGGCATTGTCCGAATAAGACCCCCAGTCCCGGCCCGATGCTACACGTTCAAGGATGCGGAGCAGCATGCTGAATGGGCTCTTCTTTTGGATAGTATAAAAACCGGTCAGCAGCAGAATAAAGACACCGGTTCCAACCAACCCGGCAGTAATTACTTTGTTGTCGCCAAAGTGCGGGATGAGCAGGGAGATTCCGATCAGGGTGAAGATGACCTGGGCGAAAATGGTCACCGTCAGATCGACAAGGACGCTGGCCGTTATTAATGGATCGGATGCCTGCCGATGCGATAGCAGGCGCGCGGTTTCAATATGTCCGCCAATCTGCGCCGTCGGCAGCAATGCATTGATGGCCTCCCCGATCCAGCGTACCCACAACATGGTGGAAAAGGGTGGAAGCATCTTCCTTTCAATCAGCGTGCACCAGCCTATGGTACTGAGCAACAGGGGGAGAAGATGATACAGGGTTACCGGGATCAGTCCCCAGCCTGCGACCGCAAGGGCGCCGCCTACATCCCGGACTCCCTGATAGGCAATCAGTCCGGTAAAACAGGCCAGTCCGACAAGCAGGCCAAGGTAGGCCGTTACCTTCATTTCGTCAGGAAAGCAGGCCTGACGACCAGCGTGCCCGTCAGTATAACGACGATGCCAATGGTCAGCATCCGCCCCATGCTTGCCGTGCCGGCATGAGGTGAGAATGCAAGGCTGCCAAAGCCACAGATGGTTGTCAGGGCGCTGAATACAACTGCCCGGGCAGTACTGGTGTGAAGCAGGTTTTCTCCCTCTGATGAAGAAAGATGGGCTCGCTGCACCATATGAATGCCATTATCGACTCCCATGCCCATCAGCAGTGGCAGGGCAATAATATTGGCGAAATTAAATGGAATATCCAAAGCCACTGAAGCCGCACAGATCAAGGTTGAGGCCAGTAACAGAGGGGCTACGATCAGGATGCTATCCTTGATACTTCTGAGGAGCAGAAGCAGGAAAATAAAAATTGCGGCCAGAGCTGTCAGGAATGCCTGTTCAAACGTTCCAACCACCGCATCGCCTGCCCCAAGGGTAAATGAGGGCGTACCTGTGGCATCAGGAACAATTTTCTGTACCTGGGTGACAAACCGCCGCAGCGCCGCGTTAATAGCGATATTTTCCTTGGGAAAGACCTCCAGTCGGTAGGTGCCATCGGGATTAAGCCATCGATCAACGATGGATTTTGGCAGCTCTCTGATCGTGAAGGGGGTTGCCTGTAATGAGGTCTGAAGGCGTGCCAAATTCTCGGGCATTGTGTGCAGAAGATTACCCTCGAGATGTTCAATGATTGACCGTTGTTGTCCCCTGTCCAATGATTTAACTCTGAGCAGAAATCGATCGATGCTGTCACGCAGTTGCCGGCCGGCATCGGCTTCTGGCATACCGCTGGCAATAAAGCTGTATTGATCCAGCCTGGTCCGTAACCGTTCCAGTGATGCAAGCTGCTCTTTTATTGTTGGAGGTTGATGTTTGTCATCGTCCCGCGGAAGCTCGCCCATGATCAATTGCATGTCACCAATGATGGCAACCTTCTCATCCTGTTGACCCGGCACCAGATCAAAGATGCTGACGACCTTGTCGACGACATCAAGTCCCTTCAATTGGCGCTCATATTGCCGCGCCGTGGCTGCATCAGGAGCCAGGATGATGGTTCTCCATGGCGTGGTGGCGCTCCTCTTCATCAGGTCATTGAATGTGGTGACGGATTCACTGCTCTGATCGCGCAGGTCAACCGGGTTGTAATTGAAAGTCGTTCGCGGCAACAGCCACAGGGCAATGAGGCCAAGCAGAATAATACCAACGCGTACGCTATATCTGTGCCGTATGGGAAATTCGACGATTGACTGAAAACGGGGTTTGGATGGATATCCAAAGGCGGAAAACAGCTTTGGAGATTGCCAGATACCGAACATTGCCGGTAGCACGGTCAGGGTTACGAACAGGCTGATAAATATCCCCGTGCCGGAAATAATACCCAGTTCGGACACCCCGGAATAGGCCGTAGGAACAAAGCTGTAAAAGCCGATGGAGGTCGTGATTGCGCATAGTATCAGAGACACGCCGACGTCCTTTGTGGATGCCTTTAGCGCCTCGCTGACCGAATACCTTCCCGTTCTGCCCAGTTCCTGAAATCTGAGGCAGAGGTGGATGGCATAGTCTACGCCCAGACCGATGTACAGCACCGCGAAAGCGACCGATATCAGATTCAGGTGACCAATGGCCAGGGTTGCAAACCCGGCGGTCAGAATCAGTCCCGACAGCAGTGCAAGCAGCGTGATCGCAACAAGCCGCATCGATCGCATACCGACAAAGAGGACGATGACGACCAGGAGCATGGCCAGAAATCCGGTCAGTGTTGCGCCCTTGCTGACACTGACCAATTCCTCGTAACCCAGGGCAAGGCCCCCGGTCATGCGTACTCGTACGCCATGGTCGGCATCCAGTTCAAGGTCATGAGCCAGGGTGCGAATAGCGCTCATGGCCGGCTCCGCGGCTAGCATCCGGCCATAATCCAGCCGTGGTTGCGCTAGGATGAACCGTCGCCGGCCATCATCCGAAGGGCCATTGCCCAGCATCAGTTCTTCCCATGAAAGCCGGTAAGGATTGCCCGCAAGCTCGGCCTCAATAGCATCGTGTATTCGCTTGAATATTTTCTCCAATTTAATATCCGTACCATCGATTTTGGCCTTGGTAGCGCTATCCAGCATGGAGGCCAGACCCCGCAGGCTCATATCACGGGTGAGTTTACCGAGGAATGGCTGTATCTCAGCCAGATTATCGGCCAGCTCTTCAAGTTTCGTCCGGCTTAGGTACATCAGGCCATGCTTCTCAAAAAAAGGGCCGCCTCCCGGAAGATATACATCTATGAAGAGCTCTTTTTCAGATTTGAGACGGGAATAAAGCCTGTCTGTCGCATCTCGTGCCGCCTCTGGGGTATCCCCATCAATAACGATCAGGAGATTGTCCTTGAACTGAGGAAATTTCTCCTGAAACCGCGTATATGCCTGCCGGAAGGGCAGATCCTCGGATAGCATTGTATTGGTGTCCGTCTTGAAGCCAAGATGGGTGGCGGTGTAATACAGAGAGATGGCGGTTAAAAGCGTGATCAGAAACAGAGACAGTTTTGCCCGATTGAATACAGCGTCAGTCCACCAGATGAGCGCACGTTCAAAAACCGGGCTTTGCCCGGGGTCATTAAGGCTCATGTTGTGTGCTGATTTATGGGGCGAGCAGCCCGGGTCCGGCCAGACCCGAAACCCTTGCCAGTGTAATCATGGAGGCTTGAAACTGGTTATGGAGTCGGATTAATACCGGCCAGAGCCATGGCCGCAGAAACAATGTCAACCGGTGCATGGCGCTGATCCCGCCTCGCCTGCTCATGGCAACGGACAGGTCTTCAGGGATTACGGCGCTCGCGGCATCAGCGATGGCGCGCACCACCATAAACGGAATCCGGCGGTTTGCGGCCATTGCCGCCAGGGCCGTACTTTCCATATCCACGGCCATGGCGCCGGTCGCCTTGTACAATGCCGCTTTCCCGGCGGCATTGTACAATATCGACGGGCTACTGGTCAGCGGGCCTGTATTGACTGTCAAATGGGAAGACAGGCACTGATAAAGGCGCTGATGCCAGCCTGTGTCCACTTCAAAGAGGCCCGGATGGGGTGAAGCAATGATCCTCTTCGGCAACATCAGGCTGCCCGGTTCTACCTTGGGGTCGAGAGCGCCGGCGCATCCCCAACTAAGCAGGGAAGTGGCTCCCTCTTGCAGCAGGGCCTTAGCCGCGAACCTCGCTCCATCCGGTCCGATACCGGACAGCCGGAGCATGGCATGATCGGAAATCCGGGTCAGAGCCCCGGCTTCCGGATCGCTATTTACCAAACATCGCGCCTCTGCCGGTAACGCGGCGACAATTCCCAGAATGCTCACGCAGGATTTGTAAGGGTTCTATATTTTGCCAATGCCCACAGGGGAAAATACTTGTCGTAGCCATGATACTTCAGGTAAAAGACGCGTGGAAAACCTGGCGCCGTGAATTCGACATCCTTCCAGAGGCCATCAGGTTGCTGGGTGCGCATCAGGTAAGCAGCGCCGCGTTCTACCTCGAGCGAATGAGCCTCTCCGGCAGCCATGAGGCCAAGCATGGCCCAGGCGGTCTGAAATGCGGTGCTTGAGCGACCCTGGCCAGCCCTGTCCGGGTTCACATAGGTATCGTGGTCTTCACCCCAACCGCCATCTGGCCGCTGTACGTCTTTTAGCCAGTCTGTCGCGCGGCGCAGCATGGGATCATCCTGCTTCACTCCGATATGCTTCAGGGCAGTCAGGACCGACCATGTTCCATAAATGTAGTTTGTCCCCCATCTGCCGAACCATGAACCATTTTCTTCCTGTTCGCGGCGCAGGTATGCC
>CAZQZF010000121.1:0-6690 GCA_964597745.1 uncultured Zetaproteobacteria bacterium | reverse complement strand
GTGTCGTCGCCGTCTGCATTGAGGTCTCATCACGGTTTATTGTGGCCGGTGACTTGCCCCGCTTGCTCTCATTGCTTCGCCACGTATCCACGTCCCATTTTGTGCGGGCATCCATTGGCTTGGTCATCCAGTGGCTAAATTGCGTATCCAGCCGCTTCAATGTTTCCGCGCCCGTCTTGCGGGATGCTTCCACCCAAGGGCCGTATTTATGTTCAATGAAACCACCCAAGGTTTTGAACTTGGCATCCTTGGCATCGGTGCGCTTCTGTTTCTTTTCCGCCTGTACGTCATGGCCCTGTGTGACTTCCGATACTTTCAGTTTGGCAGCATCCCGCGCCTGTACCGGGGACAGAGTGCCAGCCTTGCCTATCAGATAGTTGGCGGCCCTGCCTTCTTCGGTTCGATAATGGAAGTAATAACTCATGGAGCCGGACGGTTGCACCCTGATATGGAAGCCCTTCAGTTCTATGTCCCAAACACGATATGGTTTTGATTCCGGCTTGATCGCTTTGACGGTTCGCACCGTCAGGTTTACGGTTCTCTTTTTGCCTGGTTTCTGATTCATTACACACCTCTGTAACAGCACGGTAACAGCAAGAATAATGAACTGGCTACAGTTCCCAGCGTACCGCCATGAACGAAGTATAAGCACAGAATAATAATAATTGCAATAAGTTATGTGTTCATTGAGAGGTGTTTTTTGTTCATAGCGGGACACCTAGAAAACAGCAAATCCACGCGTTCGCAATGCGAAGGTCGGGGGTTCGATTCCCCCCGGCTCCACCAGTTCCGTAGTGGTCTTTTTCAGAAAGTCACGATAATCGCCCGGCAATCTTCCCTCCAGCGACAACTTTCATGTACGCAAACGTTACACCAGGGGGCGTCAAAACAGGCTTCATGGCCTTCCTTTTCCTGGATTGCATGAATAAGAACGACCTTGCCCAGATGATCAAAGTGAGTTAATCCAATCTCTGCCGCATATTTTCGAATCTCTTCCAATGGGATCATATCTAGCCCCTTTAGAAACCATCTCCTTCATTACTATTATAGCACATACCAATCCGGCTTTTGAGCTGTTTCTGACAGGTAAATACGGGCTGATGACAGGGCCGGGCATAGCCGGTTAGCTCTTCTGTTCGGACAAATAGGTTTTGATTTTTTGGATGGCTCGCGATTCAAGCTGGCGTACTCGTTCGATGGAAATGCCAAGTTCGTTCGCAAGCTCCTTCAGGGTACTCGGATTTTCGGATATATGGCGCAGTTCAATAATATGGCGATCGCGATCGTTCAGAATTGCCAGCGCGGACTCCAACCGCTGTCTGGTAAATTCCTCCCAATCCTGATCAATGACATGCTGTTCCGGCGTCCGTGCCGGGGACGGCAGGGCCATCACCTTTTGCCTGCCGATAGAATCATCATCCAGAGAGATATCCGATTGCAGGAAGGAGCTGGCAAGGGCTTGATATCTTTTGCCGGAAATGCCGTATTTCCTGCCGACCTCATCAACATTTCGCCCTTCCAGAGCCGCAATGGCGTGTTCGGCCTTCCGCAAACCGGCAAAGATCCGGCGCTGTAACTTGCTGGTGCCCATTTTGACGATGCTCCACGAGTGCAGGATAAAGTCGTGGATGGCGGCCCGAATCCACCATGATGCATAGGTTTTAAGCCGGAATCCCCGATCCGGATCAAAGCCCTTGACGGCACGCATGAGCCCGATTGTCCCCTCCTGGAACAGATCCTCTTCCGGCAATCCGAAATTCCGATATTCGCGGGCGATGGCGGCCACGGTATGCAGGTTGCACATAATCAACTGCTGAACCGCGATCAGATCGTGTTCCTTTTGCCATTTCCTGGCCAGATTCGCCTCTTCCTCCGCATCCAGTTTCGGAATCTTTTGCAGGTCCCGATAGATCTGTTCCAAGCTGGTCAGCCTCGGAAGAGCCGTCAGTTGTTTCATTGGCATGATCCGCGTAAAATATCATCGGACTACCATTAATAACAGAGCGCGGAACAGGATCGCAATTGATGAACAATAACCGGATTACCCAAAAGCGGGCCGCCTGGCGCCACCCTCTCTGGTTGCGCCTTCAATGGAATCTTATGTTTGATAAAGTCGTAAAAAGTTCCTCCATAGCCTTTTTACTCCACGGAAAGCGACCATTCCGCAGGATAGCTGAATGGGACGCCCTGCGCCGCGAGGCAGGACGCCGAGCATCAAAAGTGCGATTTTCACTTTCCTTACAAATCAATAGCTTGCGATGCAAACTACTGATTTGCGCGCCCGTCCATGGGCGCGATGATGACTTTGTAAAAAGTCATCATGTTTGACATCCTTGTTCTGGCGGCTTTTGCCATGGGATTGATATGGTTCTTCAGGCGAAAGCCGTCTGCCGGACAAAGGCCTGCTTCTCAATCATTGAGTGATGCGAGACAACCAGCGGCCTCAGCCAGGACAGTTATCAAGCCATGCAAACCGGAAGTGGATCGCAAACATTTCCTGAAGGCCGCCCGTGACATTTTTGTTCGAATGCAGAATGCCCTGGATGCAGGGAGCCTTGATGAAATCCGAAGGTTCTGCACCAGCGAGATAGCCGATCAGATGAGCAGGGACATTGAGGCGCGGGGTGACAGACAGTCTCACACCGAAGTATCCGATCTGAATGCTGAAATCGCCGAGACATGGATTGAGTCGGACCTTGAATGGGTCAGCGTGTGCTTTTCCGCCATGCTCCACAAACAGGCATTGGATATGACAGGCACCAGCCCTGAACAATCCGCTCACAAACTGCATGAACAGTGGATCTTCCGCCATGATCCGGCGCAAAGAGACCCAACATGGTATCTTGCGGACATTCAGCAGGCCGGGTAATCCGGAAAAAACCCTCAAGGGGATGGCGATTCAAATATCACTCCTGATCTGCGGCATCATTGTCCTTGGGTGGCTGTATATTTTATGGCTGGAAGACCGCAGCATCTATTTTCCCGATACGATCATCATTCAGACGCCGGATGCACTCGGCCTTGGCTATGAGGACCGGTTCATTGAGACTGATGACGGTTTCCGCCTTCATGCCTGGTATATCCCCAAACAGGGCGCGAGGTTTACCGTGCTGCACTTTCACGGCAATGGCGGCAACATCAGCCATCGCCTGCATCTCTATAAGCTATGGCACGATATGGGTCTGGGCGTATTCGCGCTGGATTATCGCGGCTTTGGCAGGAGCCTGGGCCATCCCTCCGAGACAGGCCTGTATGCGGATGCCCGGGCGGCATGGCGGGAACTTACGGGTAAACTCGCAGCGCCTCATGATCGAATCATCATTGCAGGCAGAAGCCTCGGTTGCGCAGTGGCTACCTACCTGGCTACACGAACAGACGCCGCGGGCCTGGTGCTGGAAACGCCGTTTACCAACCTTCCGGATATGGCCGACAAACTGTACCCATGGCTTCCCGCCCGTTTCCTGGTTCGAACGCAATTTAATAACATGAAAAGAATCCCGGATGTGAATACGCCCGTGCTTATCATCACGGCTGAAGGCGATCAAATCACTCCGCAATGGATGGGTAAGCGTCTATCCGAAGCCGCCAGTGAGCCCAGACAATATACAGTGCTTGCCGGTGGTCATAACGATTTTGATCAGCTATCCGGAAGGGAGTATCTCCGGACCTGGAGCCAGTTTCTAAAGTCTATTTCCGTTGATGCGCAGGATAAGAACGACAAGTAAGATTAGACGCTGATTTACGCAGATAAAAGAAAGATACGAAGGTTCGCCTCAGAGGCGCCGTTAGTACAGTTATAATGCATGGGTTCAGCACACATACGCCTGTTTTAATGAACGAGATTGGACAGTCTGGAAAAACAGCATTATCGTATGCCAGAAAATGGATCGATGGAGAAGTCGACATGCAAGCAGTCACAGTATCACCCAAGTTTCAAGTTGTCATTCCGAAGAAGGTGCGCGAGCAGCTACATATTAAGCCGGGACAAAAAATGATGGCGATGCCTTATGGTGAGCACATTCAACTTGTACCCGTGAAATCCGCCAAGGCATTACGCGGCCTGCTCAAAGGGCGTGATATTGAGATAGACAGCATCCGGGATAAATCAGATCGCTTCTGATGGTCATTCTTGATTCATCATGCTGGCTTGAGTATTTTCTGGATGGAAAAGGCGCCGATCAGTATGCCCCGGCCATTGAAAACAGTGGAGAAATCATCATACCCGCAATCGTATTGCATGAAGTGTTCAAGGTTGTCATAAGAGCCAGCAATGAGGACTCAGCTCTGGCAGCGGCGGGAGCCCTACAGCAATTCCCTGTTATTTAGATTGATGAAAATATCGCCATGTATTCAGTCAAGCTTGGTCAGGAACACGGCTTGGCTATGGCCGATAGCATGATTCTCGCAACAGCTCAGATCCACCATGCCATGCTCTGGACTCAGGATACCGACTTTAAGAGCATGCCGAATGTGAAATACTTCGAGAAACCCTGACTGCACAATACGGTAATCCCCCTGAAAAATAGGTGCATTTAGAGACAATAGTGCAGGTTAGGCCTGTGCCAACCCAAGAGTTCGGCGTATGGAGGCCATATGAGCATCGACCTCCTCCCGGGAGGAATCACAATCGGGCTCACGATCTACCCATTCCACAAATTCACCACTTAACTCCTGTAAAAAAGGTGATGGCATCATGGATTCGATCTGGCCATAACGACGCCTTTTTGCAGAGTAACTCAGCGTCAGGAAGAAACGGGCGCGTGTTACAGCAACGTACATGAGGCGTCGCTCCTCCTCCAGCCGTTGCTCCTCAACAGCATTTTTATGGGGGAAACTTCCATCTTCCATACCGACGATATAGACATGGTCGAATTCCAGTCCCTTGGCGGCATGTACGGTCATCAGTCGTATCATATTTCCATTTTCCTCTTCTTTGCGGTCGGACAGGAGTGTCAGACGTTGAATGAATTCGGAAAGATGTCCCCTGTTTTTGGCATGGTTAAGCCACCAGCGGCGAATTTCATCAATATTAGCTAGTCGCGCCTTGCTTTCGCGTTCATCATTGGCTTCAGCGTTGATGGCCTCTTTCAGGCCGGATTCAGCCATCAGCGTATCAAAGGCTTCGTCCGGATTTCCATGGTCAAATTGGTGTGAAATACTGGATATCATACTTGCAAATACTGAAAGTGTTGTTTTCCGCACATGGCTGCAACCTGTATCAAGGCAGGCGTCCAGCAGTGAACATTCATGTTGCCGGGAAAACATCCCCAGCTCACCCAGAGCCTTGTCTCCAATGCCACGGCGTGGACGTGTGATGGCGCGCATGAAAGCCAGATCATCATCCGGGTTGGCGGCAAGACGAAGGTGGGAGAGAACATCACGCACTTCGGAACGGTCAAAAAATGATAGCCCGCCACTGACATGATAGGGAATGCTGCGTTCACGAAGTGCCATTTCGAGTGGTCGGGACTGGTATGAGGCGCGATACAGGATGCTGAAATCCATCCATCGGGATTTAATAGTGGCATGACGGGCCATAATATCTGCAACGACGCGAACCGCCTCATCTTCCGGCACATCGTTTTCCCAGATACGAACCGCTTTGCCCAGGCCAAGATTGGAACGCAAAACCTTTCCCAGACGTTGACTATTGTGATTGATAAGCCTGTTAGCAGCCTGCAAAATGGATGAGCTTGAGCGATAATTTTCTTCAAGGCGCACGACTTTTAATTTCGGATAGTCTTTGTCCAGGTTAAAAAGGTTGCTGATTTCTGCACCCCTCCAGCCATAAATGGACTGATCGTCATCACCGACCACAGTTAAATTTCCCTGCGGGGGAACCAGTAGGCGAACCAGCTCATACTGAATGCGACTGGAATCCTGATACTCATCAACCAGAAAGTGTTGACAGCGTTCACGCCATAAAGCCAGGGCTTCGGAATTTTCAGAAAGCAGACGGACAGGCAGCAGCAGCAGATCATTAAAATCCACTGCATTCATGCGCTCCAGCAAGGTATCGTAATGTACGCGTATTGCCTGCAGCCTATCTTCATCGGCAGATAATCCGTTTTTCAATGATGAAATGCGCCCAAGCATCGTATCCAGCTGTTTTGCATCTGCGGGCAAGTTCATATCCTGCAATACGCTACGCAATACGCCGCGTTGTTCTCCCATAGCAAAGACAGACAGGTTGGAGCGTCTGTTAAAATGTCCGGCATGCTGGCGTAGCATAGCCAGGCCCAGAGCGTGGAAGGTACAAATGCGTAAATCACTGCCTCGCTTTCCCAGTCGTTGCCTGAGCCGTGCATCCATTTCTTTTGCAGCCTTGTTGGTGAAGGTGACCGCAGTAATGGCATCCAGAGCTACATCCCGCTCCGCCAGCGTTGCTATACGCTCGGTTATGACGCGTGTTTTACCCGAACCGGCGCCGGCCAGAACCAGTAGTGGTCCATCCCTGTAATAGACAGCTTCACGTTGTCCGGTATTTAAACGGTTTGAAAAATTTGACATGGGTGCGGCAGCCTAACTTGCATTTTTCATGATGCTAGGAGTCTGTCGTGCTTATGAATCCTAGATTTCTCAGTTGGAAGCACCCACATGGCACAAGCTCTTGATTCGCTTTGCTAAACGAAAAGAACTCTTATCACCAATAAGGTGACGACGATTTTTTCCGTTACGCCCTTCAAATCA
>CAZQZF010000120.1:0-6727 GCA_964597745.1 uncultured Zetaproteobacteria bacterium | reverse complement strand
CGCTTCATCTCGATTACCGGTCGGTGTTCCTTCTTGCTCCAGTACTGTCGGCACATCATCAAGTCATCCCCTGGGCAATCCGATGTATTGCGACAAATTGTAGGCACACGCAATGATACGGGGGTTGGTCCACACCGGCATACGCATGGCCTGTGCCTTATAAAACTCCGGATGTTGGAACGCTGCCAAACGTATCAGTCGATTACTCAACGGTTGTGGCAGCTCCGCCTTGGCAATAAATATTTGATTGGCCAGAACAAGTGTCAGTGAGTCGGGTAAATCGCAGGAAAGTTCACAAGTAACAGTGGATGAGCGTTGCCAGGGTTTTTTATTATCATCTTCCACATCGAAGTCGAAAGAGACATCAAGCGGATACCGGCCACCGCTACTACGCAGAATGGCTTTATCCAATTCCGGTCTGGTCATGGGCTGAATGGATGCCAAAAAGGCCCATTGATCCGGATATGGCTCAAAGCCCCCATCGACGAATATGCTACACCCGTGCTCGCGCGGCAGTTTTTGCAAGGGAAGCGCGATAAGATTGCCAAAACCGCCCTTCGGCATCGTATCCTGATTGGGAAACAGTCTGTCGTAACTAGCTAATGATAATTGCCTGGTGCGCTCGCATGTATAACTGATCAACGCCGCCCCCAGCAGCCGAGCTTCGCGTGCTGGAACAGGGGCTGCGAAAAACACCCATATATGCGCGCCATTCCCTGAACGGGAGATCTCAAGTGCTGCCGGAATATCCAGTTCCCGGCACGATTCCATGAGAGCCTTTGCATCCTCACGCCACTCCTGTTTATCAAAATCAGCAGCAAGAAAGCAGCAATGATCATCGTTCAATAATGGATATACGCCAATCGTTTGTTTCCCAGAGAGATGGTTAAAGATCACCTCGTCGGTAACAGATAACAGCAACCGTTTGCTGCACTCCCCACACTTTACCCGTGGTTTATGACACACGCCCGGTTTCCACTCATTACCACATGCCGGAGAATACCCCGACCTACCATTGGCGGACTCCCAGCGTTGCGGATAAACATCATCCCGGCCTCGAAACAGACGCCTGAACAGGGTGATTTTCTCTTTTGTCGAAAGGGGGGTGGCAGAAATATCAACAGGCGGTATTGGCAGTAGTTTGGCCTCTACTATTTCTTCCCACGAAATATGATGTTGATTCAGCAGTGCTTTCAGGCGCTGGTTTTCATCCCGTAATCGTTTCAGTTCAAACTGAAGTTCGCCGTCAGTTTTTGTCAAATCTATATTGCTCCATCAGAAAATCCATATCACTACCCCGCTAACCGGGCATGCTGAAATAGCTGATTGTCTTTGCTCGCAGCATAGAGGTCGCGGATCAGTCCAAGCAGTTCTATGTGTAAGATTGCTGTGCCCTTAGGAATCTCTTTTTATTGCTTTGGAGACAGTCTCAAAGAGAGTATGGCCCTGCTGTAGCAGGTCAGCAGCCACATCTTCAGATAACTCTTCAACGCCTTGCCGCAGGCTGGCAATCAATTTGGCCGATTCTTCAGTCAGCCATGCATCCCTGAGCAGAATCGAATGAATAAATCTGTCCGGCACTGGCTGATTACTCGTTTCATGATATAAAAATGCCAGGGCGTGCAGGACCGCTTCAACGGCCTCACGCATCGGGGCAATCGCTTCCAATACAAAGCCGCCATCAGCCAGCAGGGCGGACATGCGTTGCAGACGCTCAGTCGCGGTGATGCGTTTGCGAGCTTTAGCCAGTTGCTTGCGCCGTTGTTCATCAGGATTTTCGTTTTGTTTGGCGGCGCTATGCAGCGTTTGAGACGGGATTGCGCCCATGCGGAGTACGCCTGCCTTGATCAGGCGTTGAATGGTTTCAAAGGTATTGCGGTCAATCAGTTCCAGTTTTGGCGCCTGGTCTGAAAAATTCGCGGTGACCTGCTGCGCCAAATCTGTTTGAAGCCGTTTATTGGCCGGCTCTCCGGTGACGGCAAGCAGGGTTTGACTGCCACCCTCGCCATGCAGTTCAAGCAGATCAAACCGATCCTGCCAGCGAGCAAGTATATCCTGTTTGAGCGCTTCGCCCGGTTCTGTTGATGGCGCGTTCGGAATACTAGCACCTTCCGGTTTCGTTACTTCCCCTGTCAACGCACCAATTTTATCAATCAGCGCACTGCGGCTCGAAGGCAGAGACATGGAGGTGAGTTCTCCCGCGCCATCAATGATTTCACCAGCCAGCGAACGCTTCTGATCCAGCAGACTCAACATGCGATGTTCAATGGAATCTTCGCAAACCAGATTGATAACCTGTACGGGCCGGGTCTGATGTTTGCGCCAGGCGCGGGCAATGCGTTGCTCCAGTTTGGCCGGGTTCCATGGTAGATCAAGATTGATCACCGTGTCGGCCTCCTGCAGATTGAGGCCGACGCTGCCAGAATCGCTGGACAGAAAAATGCGGCAATCAGAATCCCCCATAAAGCGGCGAATCTCTTCGCGCCGCTCAGGCAATGGCGTACTGCCGGAGTGCCAGGCGTGATCAATGCCCCTCTTTTCCAGATGCCCTCGCACCAGCTCCAGCATACGCACCCATTCAGAAAAGATGATGATTTTATGTTCACCATCCTCAAGCCGTTCGCTGATAATCGTTTTCAACTCCTTCAGCTTGGGTGAAACAGGGCATTCCGGATCGAGAATGTAGGGCGTATCGCAGAGCATTCGCATGCAGGCCAGCCACTGTTGCAGGCGATCTCTCTCCTCTTTGGTCAGCGGCCGGCGTTGGGCCTGATGTGCCAGCCTGGCCACCTTCATATTGTATTCCTCGTAGCGTCCCCGCTGCTCCTCCTCCATACTGACGAAGTAATTGTTGACGGTGCGATCCGGTAATTCGCCCTCCACCTCATCCTTAAGCCTGCGCAGCATGACCGGGCGCAGACGGCGATGCAGTTCATCGAGATTACGGTAGCCAATGGCGCGGCCGCGATCATCGAGTTGGTAAAAATCACGGTTGAAGCGAAACAGCGGCCCAAACAGGGAGGGGTCGAGGAACTGGACGATGGAATAGATTTCATCAATACGGTTCTCAATCGGCGTGCCGGTTAGTACGAAGGCGAAACGGCTCTTCAGACGCTTGACCGCCCCGGCGGTCTTGGTCTGCCAGTTTTTAATACGTTGCGCTTCATCCAGGATGATAATGTCCGGCATCAGAACCGTATTCATCTCGGCGAAATCGGGGCGCACCTGCTCATAATTCGCAAGATAAAAACGGCTCTGTTTCCGATATTGTTTCAAACGTCTGGCGCGCGGTCCGGCAATGATCAGAGAAGGCTGACCGGTAAATTTTTCAATCTGATCTTGCCATTCACCCTTGAGTGAGGCGGGTGAAATGATCAACACGCGCTCCACGCCGTGCAGTTGATGTAACAGTTCACTGGCAGCGATGGCCTGCACGGTCTTGCCGAGCCCCATCTCATCGGCCAATAACGCCCGCCCGGTAAAGGCCAGGTGACGCATGCCCTGCTGCTGATAGTCATACAGGGGTAGCCGAAGAAAATTCGCGCTTCGCTTGCCTGCGGCAATATCCAATTCATAGGTTTTCCGAATCTCTTCCATCTCTTCTTGCTGCTGCGGATGAGTCATCCAGCCATCCAGATGCCAAGACAGGCGAATGATTTTCCGAACCTCATCCGGGGCTTTGGCCAGCAACCGTTTCAGGGCGGGGATGGCATTCAATGGATCGTTTAACAGATGATGATCACTGGAGAAAAGTGGCGTAATCAGGGCCATTGCATCGCTATGGCCGGAACGATCAGAAGCAGTAGATGGTAACAGACAAACACGATTATCCCGCCGATTCAGAAAGATTTCCAGCCTTGGCGAACCTGCAATGGCCGCAGCGCGAAACAATCGTTTCCTTTTCCGGAGATGGAACAACACGGCTTCAACATGTTTGCATGTGCCAAGGCCATTGACCCTGTGATCGGGACAGTCGCAGCTGTTGATGAGTTCCGTCAGGGATCGAATCTCGACATGGTAGGTTTCACCACTGTTTGATGTGAGCAGAAAAGAGCCAAAAAACCTGTAATCCGGTTCCAGCGCCTGAATGGCTGAGTGATCATTGGCGCCACGATGCCGGCGCCGCTCAACCTCATCCTCATCGCTGGTCATCCAGCCCAGAAATCGTGGTTGCGTATCTTTTTTTCTACTGCGTTTTTTTGAGCCGGTTCCGGTTTTTTTCATCCCGGAATTGTGAGACGATTTAATGTCCATCGCAACTTTCACAGCTTCCATCGCTTGACCAGGTTCGACCACTTACTAGCCATCGGTCTTTACTTCATTACGCCTGCACCACTCACGTAGCGCCTGATCACTTGCCTGTTCCTCATATTCATACCATTGTTGCAACAGGTCGCGGTATTCCAGCAGATCCTTGAAACGGGCATAAGCGCCGCGACGGCTGAAGATTTCCCGCACCTTGTCCATGGATTCCGGCAGGTATTCCTGCACAAAGCTCAATACCAGCCGTTTCCCGAGGTCCAGATCATTCTGGTGCGGAATTGCGATATACTTGCCGGGATCGTCGATATCCTCCGGTAACTCCTCTTCGTTATCGCCAATCTCGGTATGCCAGAAAATCTCCCCTGTTTCCAGACACAGAAAGGCATCATTCTCCATCGGCTGCCCGCAGCTCACGAAATCAAATGCCGCCCGAATATCAGAGAATTTTATTGATATCAATGACGTTGCCTGAATGTTTTCGCGGCTGTTTCGACCCTTCCGACCGGCTCAACAGATGCGGCGATACGTTCCATTTTTCGCCATCTCCGGTTAACACCGTGACGGTCTTTTTGTTGTACTTGATCAGTATGCCCACCAGCTTGCCGTGACCGGGAGGAGAAAAGCAGACCTTCTCGCCTATGCTGAATTCCATCATTTCGGTATGGGCTCGCATGGAGGCAATAAATTTCAGGCGCTCCACAATGCGATGGTTCAGAGCAATAAGCTCTTTTTCGGTTAATGTATCAATATTTATTTTCATTCAGCTTCTATCCTCCGTAATTTTAGAAAGCGCCGCTTCCAGGCATTGCCTCACATCCTCAATCCATTTTCGCACTGCATCAGGTGTTTCTGTTTGGATTGAAATATTCCGGATCAGCAATAAAGTGGTTTTCATGCTTTGAAGATTCCTCACTGATTCCCAGCTCATGGCTTCATCAATATGAAAAAGCATGCGTTCCGACTCAGGAAACCCGAAAAGCTCAACAACGGAATTTGGGAATGCCATATTCCTTGGCTATATTCACATAACTACGGATTTGTTCTTCTTTTAACTCAATATTTTTATTCTTCACCTCGATCAGGACTGCATCAATGATTTTATTCCCACGAATTACCAGGATAAGGCCATCAACACGCCTTTTATCGAATAGCAAGAATTCTGGCTCTGTATAGATCAAAATACGATTGCTACGACTAAGACCAATGGTCTGAAATACCTGATTCCGAAATTCTTTGACTAGGCGCAGAGCGGAGAGAAAGATCGATGTTAATGCCATTTCATCTCCGGGCTTATAGAAAGGTATCAATCGAGCTAGCCGGAGATTTAATTCTTTTCCGTTTGTCAGGAAAGATTCGAAGGCTGGGACTGTAAGCCCGATAAGCTTGGTTGGTTTTTTTTACTCATGCGTACTTCCCTCCAATTTTTGCGAGAACAGCTAACGACGAAGCTTGTGGATCTCCGTATGGTGCTCGCCTGGCCATGTCTCGATGACTTTGCTTGCGACGCTGTGCCATGAGCGTATGTAACCATCCTCAAGAATTTGTGGGTTGTCTATCGTATACGCAATAAACCAATTGACCAAGCCATCCCATTTGCTGAAATTACCAGGCTCATGCAGTTTCCACCCAAGTTCTTCAAGCAGCCAATTGGACTTTGCACTATTTCTGAGCTGAGAAGTGCATACCCAATTTGATTCATCATCCACCCCGCCACGCGATACCGGGACTATGTGGTCAACCGTAGGCAGAAGTTGCCAATACGCCAAGTGGCACTCCGACATCTTCCAGTTCTTCTGGAATGGAAAGTCCTCTGGCATCAACCTGGACAGCAGACGAAGCACAGGAGGGAATATCATTTTTTCACCGGAATACCGGTCAACAAAACCATCCCTGATAAATATCTTCATTTTTTGATAATCCGAATATTGCCTGCCCGCTTTGTCCGGGGAACAAAAGGGATACTGCGCTCTAATGACTTCCTTAGCCTCGCCAAGGTTGCCATCACCAATGGCATTACAAGCCGCTTCAATTGCTTTGTGAAATTCCATCTTCTCGTCTCTGAGAATATTATTGCTGGCCATTTACATGGGTTCCCCTGTTGGGTGCAGACGGGTCATACCGGTGCGAATGCGTTTCAGGCTCTCCTCCCTGCCGAGCAGGGAGAGGGTGGCATCGATAGGGGGTGAAACGGGGACGCCGGCCACCAGAATACGTATCGGCTGCGCCAGTTTTCCAAGTTTGATGTCATGTGACCGGCAGACCTCCTGCAGCAGGGCGTGAATGGCCTCCGGGCTCCAGTCACCCGATCCCCCGGCCTGTTTGATAAAATCTTCCAGAATGGTCCAGGTGGTATCCCGGAAGTTCTTTTTAACCGCCTTTTCCGCATAGGTCTCCGGCGGCACGTAAAAGAAACGCGCCCCATTGGCCAGTTCTATGAGGGTCTTTGAACGCTCCTGTAACAGGG
>CAZQZF010000119.1:0-6745 GCA_964597745.1 uncultured Zetaproteobacteria bacterium | reverse complement strand
CCTATAGTGAGTTTTGTTAGGGTCTTTTCCTAACTACGTTGTGTTTGTCGGGTAATCTGGGCGGGACGCCGGACACGCCCTATACGCAGGACGGTACCTGTGTCTGTAATATCCGGCTGGCGACCACCGAGAAATTCAAGGACAGGAATGGAGAGCGTCAGGAACGAACTGAATGGCATCGCGTTGTGTTGTGGGGGAAACTTGGTGAGATTGCCAATCAGTATCTTGCCAAGGGACGTCAGGTCTATATCGAGGGGAAAATTGAAACCCGGAAGTGGACGGACAAGGATGGGAACAATCGCTACACCACGGAAATCCGTGCCAATACCATGCAGATGCTGGGAGGCCGGGGCGGAGAGGCCGGTGAGTCATCCAGACCACAGGCATCACCGGAAAAGGATCCCTTTGCCGGCAGTCCGGAACCCGATAATGTCCCACAGGATGATGATATCCCGTTTTAATCTTGTTCTTTTCCTTGCTGCCAGCTGGCCTACGCCCGCTTCGGCCAGTCCGGCATTTTCCCGCCAGACGGGGGCCTCATGCAGGCTGTGCCATTTTCAGGGTTTTCATTCATTGAGCAGATACGGGCGCGATTTCCTGATGAACGGTTTTCGTGAAACCAGAGAAATGCAGGAACGCCGCAGGAAATTCGAGAAGAAACACCATAGAAGAGGGAAGCGCGGGTCCTGATCCTCTGGATATTGAACGGATCAGGGCTGACTGGCGCATACGCGGCTTTTCCTGCGATCTGTGGGTGGATGCTCCTGGGCAGCGCTGGGAGAATTTTGTGCATACCACCGATGAACTGCTGTTCGTGCTGGAAGGCCGGATGGAGTAGCTAGGCAAGACCAGGCACCACCACTATTTATGTAATATGCATATCATATTGACAATATACATAGAAATGCGCATGCTTAGCCTATGATTAAGCGAGATGTTGAACCTGTGTTGAGAACGCTGTTGCAGGGTTTCCCCATGGTGACGATCACCGGGCCACGCCAATCCGGTAAAACAACATTGGTGAAAAAGGTGTTTGCTGATAAGCCCTATTATTCGCTGGAAGATCCTGATGTGCGGCACATGGCTTTGGAAGACCCGCGTGCTTTTCTGGCTCGGTTGCCGGATGGCGGGGTGCTGGATGAAGTACAACGGGCGCCGGAACTGCTTTCTTATTTGCAATCCCATGTCGATGCGGACGGGCGCATGGGGCTTTTTTTGCTGACCGGCTCTCAACAGTTCGGCTTGATGGCAGGGATTACCCAATCTTTGGCAGGCCGAACGGCTTTTATTGAACTGTTGCCGCTCTCAATGTCTGAACTGAGCAACGCCGGCATCGCCCCGAATATGCTGGATGACATGCTTTTTAACGGAGGTTATCCGACGCTGTATGATCGCCAATTGGCACCGAACAACTGGTTCCCGGCCTATGTGACGGCTTATGTGGAACGCGATGTGCGCCAACTGCTTAAGGTGCAGGATCTGGAGATATTTCAGCGTTTTGTGCGTTTGTGCGCCGGGCGAAGCGGACAACTGCTGAATTGTTCCTCACTGGCGGCGGATTGCGGGGTGACGCACAATACTGCCAAAGCCTGGATTTCCGTGCTGGAGGCGAGTTATCTGCTGTTTCAGTTGCGCCCTCACCATAATAATTTCAATAAACGACTGGTGAAATCGCCAAAATTATATTTTTATGATGTCGGATTGCTGTGTTGGTTATTGGGTATCCGGGAAGCCGGCCAGCTTTCCACCCACCCTTTGAGAGGGCATATCTTTGAAACGATGATTGTTTCCGAATGGATAAAGAAATATCTCAACCGGGGCGAAAAACCGCCATTGTATTTCTGGCGTGACAGCAACGGCAATGAAGTGGATCTTATCGTGGATACCGGAGCAGGGCTGATGCCGATCGAAATCAAATCCGGACAAACTATAAATCGGGATTTTTTCACCGGGCTGGAGAAGTGGATGCGTCTCGGCGGCGCGTTGGCAAATGCTCCCACCCTGATTTATGGTGGAACCGATTCGTATTCACACAAAGGAATCAATATTGTCGCATGGAACAGATGTGGTGCTGTTTGTGAATCGTGAGCGCCGCGGGAAATTCAAGAAGACACACCATAAAAGAGGGAAGCGCGGGTCCTGATCCGCTGGATATTGAACGGATCAGGGCTGACTGGCGCATACGCGGCTTTTCCTGCGATCTGTGGGTGGACCCTACGGGACGGCGCTGGGAGAATTTCGTGCATCGAAAAGCGGGGACAGTTTCACTTTTTCCCGTGCTCGGCTTTGCCGGGGAAGAAAGTAAACTGTCCCCGCTTTTCGATTTGGAAGGCCGGATGGAGTTTGAGATCGAAGGCGCGGTAAGGTTGCAAAATACGACCTAAGGTTTACGATAGCTCCATTATGTTAACAGGAGAATGCGATGGCCACGGCAATCAAGCTTTCAGATGATCTGGTTAAGGATGCCAGGGCTTATGCAAAGGCCCAGCACCGAACTCCGCCGAAGCAGATTGAGTACTGGGCGCGAATCGGAAAAATTGCCGAAGAAAATCCGGACTTGCCATTGAGCTTTGTCAGGGATGCGCTTATCGGCCTTGAGGAAGTCAGGGCCGGACATGTCAGTGAGTATGAGTTCGGTGAAGCTACACCAAAGTAACAGTTTCAAACGGGCTGTGAAAAAAACGCATCCGAATCAGAAGCAGGCGCTGGATAGGGCGATCAGGGAAATTTTACGGAATCCAGAGGCAGGCATCCTTAAAAAAGGTGATTTGACCAGTTTAAGGGTTCACAAATACAAAGTTGCGGGCCAGCAATACCTGTTGGGCTACGTCTACGATGTTGAGGAGCAGGTGCTTTCCCTTGTCGCCATGGGACCTCATGAAAACTTTTATCGAGATATCAAGCGGTGATGTCTGTTCCCGCGATAAATGTTACGAATTTTATCGCAAAATGGCGGCAGTCCGAGTTGAAGGAGCGCTCTGCTTCACAATCGCATTTCAACGATCTGTGCGCGCTGCTTGGTGAGCAGAATCCAACCGATGCCGATCAGGCTGGTGATTGGTTCTGTTTCGAGAAGGGCGCGAAGAAGACAGGCGGCGGCGATGGCTGGGCCGATGTCTGGAAGAAGGGCCATTTCGGCTGGGAATATAAAGGCCCCGGCAAGGATCTGAACAAGGCTTATCAGCAGTTGCAACGCTATGCCGTGGCGCTGGAAAATCCACCGCTGCTCGTCGTATTTAAACACTAAAATAATGGGAGAAACGTATGGCCATTGAAATTTTGACCAATATCATTACCCGTCTTCGGGAGGGGCGGTTTCCGAACGAACAGGCAATCTCTCAAGGTATCGTATTACCATTGCTTCAGGAACTTGGATGGGATATTTGGGATACTAATGTTGTTTGGCCGGAGTTCCAGACGGGTGAAGGCCGCGTAGATTTTGCGCTCTGCCATCCCCAATCGAAACCAGCGGTCTTTATTGAAGTCAAACAACCTGGCGGGGCTGAAGGTGGGGTGCGCCAAGCCCTTGAATATGCTTTCCATACAGGCGTTCCTTTCATCGTTCTCACAGATGGTAGAACGTGGTCTTTTTACCTACCTGCTGAGCAAGGCAGTTATGAAGACAGGCGTGTTTACATGCTTGATCTTTTTGAGCGAGAGGCTGTTCAAGCGGTTGAAACTCTAAAGAAATATCTCTCCATAACTCGCGTTAAATCCGGTAAAGCATTGGATTCCGCTCGCAAAGAGTACCGAAGCAGAAATCGTCATCTGGCTGCCCGGAATGCTATTCCCGCATCCTGGAAGGAACTTCTTGAAAAAGGCGATGAATTGCTTATTGAACTTATCGCCGACACCGTTGAGTCCAAGGTAGGCGTTCGACCTGAAGAAGATGATATTATTGCCTTTCTTCTTGGTCAATTGAACAAGCCAGCAATGATTACAACTCCTACTACAAGGCCTAGGCCAGTGTCATCAGAGGAAAGGTCAATGCGTCACGGCACGCTCGTAATTAAGGGGGAAACACTCCGATACGTAAATGCAAAAGAGGCCATGGTCATCATCCTTCGGGAGCTCGCCCGGGCTGACCCATCTTTTTTACAGCGGTGTTCTCAGCGCTCCGAATTCAATGGTCGAAAACGACGTTATATCGCACAATCTGTTGATGATCTGTATCCGGATCGTCCTGACCTTCGAAGATGCAACGAACAACTTCCTGGCGGGTGGTACGTCGCCACCAATCTAAACAACCAATTAAAGAAAAGTATTATCAAAGCAGCATCCGAAGTTGCAGGGCTAACTTATGGTTCGAATATTTCCGTTGAGTTCTAACAGGAGGCTACAAGGCAGGCTCATATAGTAGCATTTTTCTGCATTTATTTCTCATATCGGGTGTGATAATCCTTGGATAACTGACATCATTGACACCATCCCGATTTTTCTGACGGAGTGAGTGCATAGTCGCAAAACCACCTGCTGAAAGGTGGGATGACTTCGAGCACGCTGGTTGGTACATGAACATTTTGACCGGGTGGCCACAATTTTAGGTGGCTGGTGACTGGTCTTGTTTCGCTCATTTCCTGGTTTGAAGGTGGATAATCCAGTGATGGCCAAAATTCATGGCCCGGATTTGATGGAGTAAACGTATGAATACCATCCAAAAACTAATCACGGAAAAGCAAGGACTTCCCGAGTCCACGGCATGGTATTTGAATGATCTGGCCGAGGCGAAGGGGCGGCAACAAATGTATATGTTGCAATCACCGCAGCGGTTAATGGCTTTGCGTGAGCATGCCTTGATCGAAAGCACAGTGTCATCGAATCGCATTGAGGGGGTTCAGGTTGACCCCAAACGGGTGAATGCCGTCATCCTTGGACGCGCTCTGTTGAAGGATCGTGATGAGGAGGAAGTGCGTGGCTATCGGGATGCGCTGAATCTGATTCATCAAAACCATGCATTGATGGACGTTTCCGAAAAAGTTGTCTGCCAGTTGCATAAGCTGGAGCGCGGGCAGATTTGGGATGCCGGCCAATACAAGCAGAAAGATGGCGATATCATTGAGCATCTGCCAGGCGGCGGGTCGCGTATTCGATTCCATACCGTTCCGGCGGCTCGGACTGCCGATAGCATGAATGCGTTATTCAACACATGGCAGGATTGTGAGCAAAACCGGGCCCTGCTTCCGTTGGTTGCCATTGCCGCTTTTAATCTTGACTTTTTGTGTATTCACCCGTTCCGCGATGGCAATGGACGCACCTCCAGATTGCTGCTGTTGCTGCAAATCTATCAGGCTGGTTTTGAGGTGGGGCGCTATCTCAGTCTGGAGCGTTTGATCGAGGAACATAAGGATCGGTATTACGAAACTCTGGAGTTGAGCTCGGCTGGATGGCATAAGGGCAAACATGATTCGCAATGTGCTCAGAAGTATGCGCGATACAGGAGATGTTGAATGTGTCGGGCGAGGGCCACGGGCGCAGTGGCAAAGAATCGAGAAAGAAAAGAGGTAATACCTCTAAAAAAGGGTAATAGAAGAGGTAATGAAAGTGTGGCAACTCATCACGATTTGATTGATTCGGGGTCGGACCAAGCTAACATATTAATTATTCTGTATTTTCATCAAAATAAACCGTGTTTTCATGGATTAAACCCGTCTTTTAACCCTCTAAGATGAACGCTGTAAGCAGATTCTGAACACAAGCGAGAGGAACTGACCCGTTATACGCCTTGCAAAGTCTTTTTTCTGAAATTATCGAGAAGAGTCTCGGATCATCGTAAGCTGTTCGAGGTTGGTATGCTCTTCCAGCATGCGGGCGACGGATTCGACCGGGGCGCCGGTTTCAATCGCTGTCGAACTTGAAACGCTGGTAATCAGCGCTTTACGAAACTGCTTCGGATCGCGCAGATAGGGGTTCGTATCAATGAGCGGTTTTTTCAACATGTAGTCATAATAGCAGTTTCTGGATCGAAGGACTAGAATTTTTCCAGGTAAAATACAGCAAAATGGATAGCGGTGCCTGGTCTTGTTTCGCGGATTTTAAGGGGGGATCCAATCCATGGCGCTTAAAATCATACCTCTTTGCTTTGTGGAGAAAAAAGTATGAACACCATCCAAAAACTGATCACTGAAAAGCAGGGGAATTCCGAGTCCACGGTTTGGTATTTGAATGCTCTGGCCGAGGCGAAGGGGCGGCAAAATGTATATGGAGCAATCTCCCCGGCGACTGAATGCCCTGCGTGAGCATGGCTTGATCGAAAGCGCAGTGTCATCGAATCGCATTGCACGTCGGAGGTCTGACATTACGATGAAAAATGGCAATGGTGGATCTGTTTACAGCACCTGTTAACTGGTGCCGATAATATCGGTATTACATGGAGTTTATGAAATGAATGTCAAATTCTCTGAAGATGTGGTGCCGCTTTCAGTGGTCAAGGTCAATCCCGGTAAACTGGTCAAACAGACTGGAGAAACGCACAGACCTGTGCTGCTGACCAGTCGTGGCAAAGGCGTTGCCGTGATTCAGTCTCTGGAGGATTTCGAAAAGAGCGCCGAGGAACGCGAGTTCATGCGCGCGGTCATGCAGGGAGCTGCCGAAATTGATGCAGGCAAAGGTATTCCTCTGACGGAAGTGGAAAACAGACTCGGTTTGTAAGCGAGCCTGTGGTCTCTCTTCCGATTGAATTGGCGCAGTGATTGTAAGCGCTTAACGAACCCCATCTTACAATGAGGTATTGAATTCCGGATGATAT
>CAZQZF010000118.1:0-6785 GCA_964597745.1 uncultured Zetaproteobacteria bacterium | reverse complement strand
TCAAATCCATATCTTACACCCTGCACGCACTCCCAACTGAGGATTCTAGGATTATACACCGCAATGCGGTGGAGACGACATGCCACCCAGTGATTAGACTGGACGGCGGTTTGACGCGCCAGGGGCGCGCTTATGAGAGGGTGGAAATCAGTTCTGGAGGTGGTATCGGTACGATGAGGGAAAAAAGATCAAACACCGGCGGAATTCTTGCTCTTCCCGGATCACAGACCGGGAAAGCAGGCTCTACGGCGTTCACAACAACATGGGGCGAAAATTGATGCGGCAACTGATTAAGGCTGCGCTGACCGCCACATTCAATGCGGCAATTCCGCATTCCCCTGGAAAGAGCGCCGTGAATGTGACCGCTTTGATTCATCATCGGCATCTTGTGACACTTGTGATTATTCATCATGCGCTCAGTTGCATGGGCATAGGTCTGATCTGTCGGTAGCAACGGAAGGCTGCTAACGGAAATGAAGGCTGCGATCAGGCAAAGCGCAATGAACCTTCGCATGGAGGTATTTTAGACAGGCCATGAAACAGTTGCAAGAAAGTTATTCCACGGCGGCAAGCGCGGTCCTGTAGTATTCGCAAGTCTCTGATCCGAAGCAAGCAAACACAACCTTCAGGATGCCTGTTTTCCCGTCCAGATGATGCCGCGCCTCTCGAACGGCGATACAGGCGGCGCGTTCAAGGGGAAAACGGTACACGCCACAGGAGATAGCCGGAAAGGCAATGCTTGTGATGCCGTACTGATCCGCAAGCATCAGGCTGTTCCGATAACATGAGACCAGTAGCGCATCCTCGCCGTGGGCGCCGCCCCGCCACACCGGCCCTACCGTATGAATGACCCATTTTGCGGGCAAGCGGTAACCCCTGGTTATCCTGGCCTCCCCGACCGGGCATCCACCCAGGACGCGGCATTCCTCCAACAGTGAAGGGCCCGCGGCGCGGTGAATGGCACCGTCCACACCGCCGCCGCCCAGTAGAGAGCTGTTGGCGGCATTGACAATAGCGTCGACTTCCAATCGTGTAATATCGCCCTGTACGATTTCAATGATGCCGGACATGATAGTCTCCCCCTTTTTACTTTATCTTCTAACAATCATAGGCTACCGAATCTGTTTTCCGCAAAACAGTTTTAAAACATCATGGATCGAGGCATGCTTCGCGCTAATGGCCTAACCCGGCATAGCCGGAACCAAACAGGCTTGAACCACAGAGTACAGAGTTCTTACTTTGCGCTCTTTGCGGCTCTGCGAGATCATTGCTTTTCAACCCTGACTCTCGCCAAGACGCTAAGATCGCCAAGTAAATTCCGTGCTTAGTAAATATTTTTTATGCATTTTGCACGAGATATTTTTTGTAAGAGACTAAAGGAGTTTTGTTATGTCTAAAAAGTTTATGGTTACAGGATGGCTGGCCTTGAGCCTTTGTGCCGCATTGCCGGCGACGGCAGCGGATCAGGCCAAAGGGCCAAGTGTTGAATCTGCTATCCGCGCAGCCAATAAGAACATCTCCTTTGAATATATACGCCCGCTGAAAACTATTCCCGGTCTTTACGAAGCTGGCGTGCCTGATCGTAGAGGTGGAAAAACGGTTGTTTACATGGATGCCACAGGTAAATACCTGATCAACGGCCACATCTTCGATACACAGACAAGGACAGACCTGACGGCCGCCCGCATTGAAGCCCTCAATGGTATTGACTGGGCAAAGCTTCCCCTTGACAAAGCCATTATCTCCGGAGATCCGAAGGGCGTGCCTGTTGCCGTATTTACGGATCCGGATTGCCCGTTCTGCAAGAAACTTGAACATGTACTGCCTAACGTCAAGGGGCTGAAAATCTATACATTTCTCTACCCTCTCGTGAAATTACACCCTCAGTCCAGAGCCAAGTCCGAGACGATCTGGTGCTCCAAAGACCGTCATAAGGCCCTGCAGGCGACAATGTTGGATGGTGAAAGCCTGAAGGCTTTGACCTGCAAGAATCCGGTTGACGATATTATCAAACTAGGGACTCAACTGGGTGTCAGGGGTACGCCCACGATCTTTGCCAACGATGGCAGGAAACATGCTGGAACGATGACGGCCAGTCAACTCGAAGCTTGGGCCAAGAAGGGTTCATAATCCTGGTAATCGCCAGCCATAACAGGGGAAAGCGGTCAGAAATCGAAACCATTCTGCAACCGCTGAATATCGAGGTGGTGCCAGCGGAGCAAACCGATTATGTGGAAGTGATTGAAGACGGGACCACCTTCGCGGCCAATGCCTTGAAAAAAGCCATGGCCTTCGCCAGAAGGAACGGGTTGCCAGCCCTGGCCGATGATTCGGGGCTGATGGTGGATGCGCTCAACGGGGCGCCCGGGGTCTATTCCAGCCGTTATGCCGGAGAAGAGGCGACGGATACCGATAATAACGTAAAATTATTACAAAAGATGAATGGCCGAAAGGGCAGGCGAGCCAGGTTCCACTGTTCCCTGTGCCTGGCCTTTCCGGATGAACGGACGGCCATCACCGCTGAAGGTGAAGTACAGGGCTATATCCTTACACAACCTGATGGAAATCGCGGTTTCGGCTATGACCCTCTCTTTTTCTGCCCCGAGCTTGGTAAGAGCCTTGGCCGGGCCAGTCCCCAGGAGAAGGCTCGCGTTTCGCACCGGGGCAGGGCATTGAGCCAACTGGTGTCATTATTGACCGAAACAGGAAAGATCGTAGAGGAAAGTTCACCACCTGTCTGCGTGTGGCTCGCCCGCACAGGCAGGCAAAGACACAAAGGCACGATAGAATAGAAAAAACAGGTGAGATAAACCCACGGAATATCTTGAAATTGTGTGGTTCAAGCCTGTATAGTTCCGGCTAAGCTGGGTCAGGCGGTAATACGAACCTCGGTGCGTCCAGCACGTTTGTAATACTCTACGGTGCCATCCTGCAGCGCAAACAGGGTGTAATCCCGTCCACAACCAACATATTCCCCTGGCCGGATTTTGGTGCCCCGCTGGCGGACAAGAATATTTCCGGCGCGAACAGCCTCGCCACCATATTTTTTCACACCCAGACGCTGGGCGTTAGAATCGCGGCCATTGCGTGATGATCCGCCTGCTTTTTTATGCGCCACTGTCTACTCCTTTTCCGTCGCCTGTTTTTCGACACTGGCCCGGGGGAACCTGATCCCGGTAATACGCACGGCAGTATAACATTGTCTGTGCCCCATTGTGCGCACATAATTCTTGCGTCGGTGTTTTTTGAATACAATAACCTTCCTGCCCTTATCCTGTTCCGTAACAACGGCGGAAACCCTGACCTTGGCCGCATCCATCCCAACCGTGATGTTCTCACCTTTTCGGACAAGCATCACCTGATCCAGAGTGATCTTTTTGCCGACTTCGGTATCAATCTTTTCGAGCCGTACGACATCGCCCTTCTGTACCCTGTATTGTTTGCCACCAGTTTTAATTACTGCATACATAATTGACTCCAGAAGATCTACTGCGTTCCAGGCTTTTTACCGTATTTCCTGTAAAAACGCTCCACCCGCCCTTCAGTGTCCACGATCTTCTGCTGCCCCGTATAAAAGGGATGGCAGGAAGAACATATCTCAACACGGATATCGCCTTTTGTTGATTGGGTCTTAAAGGTGTTGCCGCAACCACAAGTCACGGTCGCGGGTTTGTATTCGGGATGTATGCCAGCTTTCACGTGTTTTCTCCAGTTTTTTCGAAAGGGCGCGATTTATACCATCTTCATCCCGGATTACAAGAACCACTTTTCTTAAGGAACCTCTGAATGAGTTATTCAGAGGTTCCTTAAAGCTCCATGCGACAGATCAATAAGCCGGTGCAAGCGTTGCCGGTCCATGGGTCCATGAGCCATCCGGCTTCAGGCAGGCAGTGCCATAGGCATCCACAAACCGCCCGCCAACCAAGATCCGGGTTTGGTACTCTCGAGTTTGCAGGCAGGTGCGCCTCGGATATCGGTGAACCGGCTGTGGTTGCGCAGCGACTACGGTAGTCCGGGTATATGTGTCATGACGATGAGCGGAGTCGCCAATCACATAACCAAGCAGGGCGCCAATCGCAATCCCGGCCGCGATCCCATATCCATCATGGTAATATCCATAATGATGACGCCAAAAACCATCATGGCCATGGTAATGCGGATGGTAATAGCCATACCCGTACCCATAGTCATCTCCATGCGCGGATGCCATACCCGGTGCTGACAGGGAAGTCATGCCCAGGATGGCTGTTATCGCAATGATCTTGAATGAATATTTCATTTCCGGCTCCTTGTGTTGACTGATCGGGTCATATGATCATATGACCCGCCTGTATTCAGGTCAAGACGCAGTATAGTGGAACCAGACTGAATGGTTCCTGAACCGGACTCCCTTTTACGACGTCATCAAGATCGCACCCGGAAGGCTTAATCCGGAATATCAGTGCTGTGGTTCAGGTGTTAACGGGCCGTGACTCCAGGAACCATCCGGCTGCAGACAGGCGGTGCCATAGGCATCCACGGTCTTGCCGCCTATGATAACCTTCGCCTGATACTCTCTCGTCTGCAGACAGCGGTTTTGCACAGTTTGCTGTGTCTGTGGAGTCTGAGCTGTTGGCTTAGATACAGTGGTTTCTCTGTGTGAATCGTAATCGTGATGATGGGAACCAATAATGAAGCCAAACAGGGTACCTCCCCCGTAGCCATAATAGGGGTATCCATAATGGCGGCCGTACCCATAGTGATGACCATAGCCATAATAGGGGTATCCATAATGATGCCCGTAACCATAGTGATGACCGTAGCCACCGCCATAGTAGTAGTGGCCGTACCCATAATGATGGCCATAGCCGCCGCCATAATGATGGCCATAGCCACCATAGTGATGACCGTAACCGCCAGCTAAAGCAGCGCCTGGAATTCCCAGCCCTGCCAGAGCAAACAAGGCAGTCAGGGTAAGAATTTTGAAGGTCTTCAGTAAATCATTCATCATTATCTCCTGTATTGATAGTCGAAACCCGGCATGTTCTCGTTACATATTATGCATCACCTGCCTGAACCCGGGCTGAACAGGTATTCTTGCGTTGATGAGCGGGATGCGTAGCGTTCCCGCTCCTTTTTGATAAATGCCCGGAGTAAGCCATGCCATTGATTAAACGCGCCCTGATCAGCGTATCAGACAAGAACGGAATTGAGGCGTTTGCCAGGAACCTTGTCAGCAGGGGCGTAGAAATCCTGTCAACTGGCGGTACGGCGAGTTTGCTCAGGAAAGCAGCTATCCCCGTTCGCGATGTCTCTGACTACACCGGATTTCCGGAAATAATGGGTGGACGTGTCAAGACCCTGCATCCAAAGGTGCATGGCGGCATCCTGGCCCGCCGGGATGTGGATGCCGGGGTCATGCGGAAACATGGTATTGATGCAATTGATCTGGTCTGCGTGAATCTTTACCCCTTTCGTAAAACTATCGAAAAAGAAGTTTGCACGATGGAGGACGCCATTGAAAATATTGATATCGGCGGCCCCTGCATGCTTCGATCGGCAGCCAAGAATCACGAATTCGTGACCGTCATCGTTGATCCGGAGGATTATGATATTGTCCTCAGGGCGATGGATGATAACACGCTGAATAAGGACAGACGCCGCGGCCTAGCCGTCAAGGCATTTGCCCATACCACCGCCTATGACGGCGCCATCACCAACTATTTTTCAGCACTGAATAGTGACGGCTCCAGACGGAAATTCCCGGACATATTCACCCGTCAGTTTATCCGTACAGGCAGCGAGCTTCGCTATGGAGAGAACCCGCATCAGTCCGGGGCCTTCTACGCCGATCCCGAAGACGAGGGTATATCGCTGGCTGATTGTCGGGTACTGCAGGGCAAGGTAATTTCCTACAATAACATTGCCGATGCGGACGCCGCCTTTGCGCTGGTGCGCGATTTTGAAGATTCCGCCGTCGTCATCGCCAAACATGCCAACCCTTGCGGGGTGGCTCTGGGTGAAGATCAGGTTGCAACCTATGAGCGCGCCCGCGCAGCCGATTCGGTCTCCGCCTTTGGAGGTATTGCCGCATTTAACCGGCCATTGGCAGGCGCAACGGCAAAACTGATTGCTGAAACCTTCATGGAAGTGGTCATCGCCCCTGGCTTTTCCGATGAAGCTCGCGGCATTCTGGCAAAACGGAAAAACCTGCGCCTGTTGCTGGCGCCTTCCACTCTGCCTGTCACCGGGGGGCTTGACTTCAAGCGCGTGAACGGCGGCCTGCTGGTGCAGGAACGCGATGCTCATCTGCTGGATCGTACCGCCTGCAAGGTCGTCACCGAGCGCGCGCCGACGGAGAAAGAATGGAACGATATGCTGTTTGCCTGGACCGTGGCCAAACATGTGAAATCGAATGCGATCGTGTTCGCGAAGGGTGGTGTCACACTCGGCGTCGGCGCCGGTCAGATGAACCGGGTCAATTCTACCCGCATTGCCGCCCATCACGGTGGTGAAACGACCCGGGGATCGAGCGTTGCATCGGATGCCTTCTTCCCGTTCCGTGACGGCGTGGATGCTCTGGCTGAAGCAGGCGCAATCGCAGTTATCCAGCCGGGTGGTTCGATCCGTGATAAGGAGGTCATCGCCGCCGCTGATGAGCACGGCATTGCCATGGTATTTACCGGCATTCGCCATTTCCGGCATTGAGCCTCTGGTTAGATCCCGGTAAGTTGCATTATTTTCAGCGCTTCCTAACCTGCACTATTCATAAATACAGCCGCGCCCTCGCTTGTTCCTTTGCCCGC
>CAZQZF010000117.1:0-6826 GCA_964597745.1 uncultured Zetaproteobacteria bacterium | reverse complement strand
ATCTGAAACGGCTAAAGCAAAAGCTGATGAACATGATGTGTTCATCGTCAGTAATGTTGATACTGCACGGTTGTTGTCCAAATTCGTATAGTCGTCAAGTTCGGAGGGAAGAAACACATGACTCCGCGTTATCATTTACCCATTTGCCTTCTCAGCGGCGGCACGGGGAGGGTGCGTCCTCTCCGCAGCACGCGTGGATATACTTAAAAGTAATGAACTTCTGATCAACGAAAAAGAGGTTTGGGAGAACTCTGCGACCTGATATGTCGCACGTATCCGTATCCTTTCCCATGTCAAGCCGGAAAAGGAGACCCCGATGAACAGTACAATCTATGCACTGAAGGTTGAGGGAATGGAACAGGAGGTGTTTCGTTCGCTCCAGCAAGGCGAAGGGCGTTTTGGCTGGAGCTATATCGAAAACGCCGATCTTCATTACCTCAGGGATAAGTGGCAAAAAAGCGGTTGGGACAGCCTGTCCGCCGATGAACAGGCGTGCTATCAGGGCTTTCTGCTCGACATCAAATCGAATGATTATGTGGTGTTCGTCAATGTACCGAAATGGGGGCAATGCTCCCTGGCACGGGTGGCGGAGCCGTATTTCTGGAAGAAGGATGACACGGACTTCAACCACCGTTTCCATGTTGACCCGAAGAGCGTGCGTGTGTTTGATCGCAACGATGCCATCGTGCCGCGCCGCCTTTCCGCGAAGCTCAAGTTGCAGGGCCGCTGGTGGCGGCTTTATGATCGGGACTTGTTCCGGCAACTGCTGGATGACATTGATGCCGGAAAGGCAGGTCGTCCTTCGACCCTCGAAATAAGGCTTGGGCAGCTACGGCAAGACCTTGATCCGGTGCTGGATGACATCACGGAGCTTGTCCAGAAGCATAACCCGAACTTCGACCTTGAAGAGCTTATTGCCAAGGTCTTCCAGTCGGTGCCGGACGTGTGCGATGTGCAACGAAAGCGCGGCAGGGGCGATCATGGCGCGGATATCATCGTGACATTTGAAAGCGGTCTGCCGGTTGCCGGGCTGGGAGATCAGCAAACGTGCATCGTGCAGGTTAAATCATTTGAGGGCGAACACTGGAGCAAGGGGGCTATTGAGCAAATCGAACAGGCCTTTGAATATTACCGGGCACTGAGTCCGGCCATGGGGCTTATCATCTCCACCGCCAACAAAGCTGCGCCTGAATTCGAGCGGGAGCTTGAGGCTGCCAGCGTCAGACTGAAAAAACCCATCGGCCTGATGATGGGCGGGGATGTCGCCGCGTTCGTACTGAAACACGGTGCTGCCATGTTGGGGCTTTGATTAAATATCGCTATGGAATGTATTCTCCGAAACTGCGAGCGTCAGGTCACAGGATTGATGTTTCCCCATTATTTCCAGATATTACATCAATTTAGCGAACTCGCCTTCCTTCTCGTTGCCTCTCCAATCCCTGGATACCATATAACCATCATCCAATCCTAGAAGGCTTACGACACTGATCGCCTCGCCTTCTCCGAATCTTACGGCAGTGCCTCCAGCAATCAGTTTTGCTTTCTTCAAATCGGATTCGCTAACGTTACCCTTGATAAGAGGTAAAAACTCAAGCGGCGCAGACACCTTGCGTCCATTCTCAAGTTCCAGGTGGATTACTCCGCTCCGATACGAAACAGCAACGGCCTTTATTTCATCATCATGTATCAAAGTGCGCATGCCATGCCTCCAAGTATTTTTCACGTTTTTCTTCAGTTCGCTTCAACATCTTCCGCAGCGTCTTCTGATTCACTCCATAATTGTGAGCAAGTTCCACTTCCGGAAGCAACCATATTTTCAAGGCGCGACCATCTTTGTGCTCAATGTGAATATGCGGGCGTGATTCCTCCAACGAATAGAATGAAACAAGCCAACCTGCAAACCTTTCCACCTCTGGCATTCCGCCACCCTATCCCTTGCAACGCTTCAAAGTCCAAATAAAGATACTGGATGACAGACAGTATATCCACCATCGGGCTTGCATGCAGCACGAGGACGCATCCTCCCCATTCCACATTGCTGGCTACAAGCCATAAACAGTGGCGTAAAACCGCTTGCCGCCGTCCGCCAGCTCGGATGTGTACTGAACCAGCAACTTCTTTGAGCCGCCGGAACCAGTGATTTCAAGGTCTGCGATGCTTGGATGCCTGGTGTTTGATGAGACAGAGCGAAAAGGCTGCGGCCCACAACAAAAGGCAGGCAAATAGACAGCTCGCAGGTCCGAGGTCTGACAGCCACTTCACCTGCCCTGTTTTTTAGCCTGCGCCGCCGGCAAGAAGCCGGTTCATAAACATGGCGAGTGAACTGTTCAGGATGTCGAACGAGGTTTCTATAGAAGCGCATTTTGCCGTTGAACCCGTCAAAAAGTCATTGGGGATGAGCAGCACATTCGGGGTCAATCGCTGCAGGTCGGCCAACTGACCCCGCGCATACATCCGGCGTTCATCTGATTCAAACGTGAAGGGCTGGCAGGCAATGACGAGGATCTCCACGCTGGCGGCCAGTGCCTCGCCGACCAGAGTCGGAACAGCGAAACCGCCCGTCTGTCCCCCGAGACCAACCGTGAAAATCATCAGATTCGTTTGCTTCAGTATGTTCCCGAATTGCGTCCGAATTCCCCCTATGGACCGTACAATCTCCTGGGCAGAGACCACATCCTCAGGGATAAGTTCCAGGATCAGCCTCTGATCTTCGGGAAAACCCTGCATGCGGGGATCACGTCCGACAAAGAGAAGCCGGTCACAGGCAAAGCCATGCTCCACCATGCCTTCCGCAATGTTGATTCCCCCACCGCCAACACCGACAAGTGTAGAAGTCATCGGTTCAACCTCTCTGGACGAATGCCGGAGGCAAGGATAAGGACTTGAACTGTCCCGTCATCAGAGGGGGTTTTGAGTCTCATGGCAACAAAACGATTCCAGACATCAACACTTTTCGAGACATGGTTTACCGCAGCCGAATATTGATCGGAAGTCATCTCATCCGATCCTGATACCATCATGACTACCAGTCCCGAATCCCTTATGCCGCACTCACCCGGAAATGCCGATCCCATGGCCAGTCCTGCCGCCTCGACTGCATCGGTAGATCTGCCGATTCCGGCGCGATAAAAGTACCCCCCGGCAAAACAGGGCACCGCTGTTATGGACCCGAACAGGCCATCTGAAAGCATGAGCAACATCTCCACAACAATCTCTTCCGTCCGTCGGGATGGGTGGAGCAGCTTCACAGCCCTGCTTTCCGCGTGATCCCCCCTCTGCCCGGGCAGTATCACAATGCCGCCTCCATCATAGGTGGGAAAATTAATGCCGCGCCATGCCTCCCCTGTTTCGCTTCTCGATGCAGGAGGCGCAGTAACAACAGCCCATGGGATCAGGCTGCGTTCATACGCAACTTTCGTCAGCAGATCAATAAATTCTTCCATGCCTGTGACCTCTCCTATGGAAATCGTGAGAAGTACGCCGTTCACACCTGCCAGCATACGTTTCAGCCTCTTCTCCTGTTCGAGAAGCCGTTTTCCCCACTGTGGCCAGGAACATAGATCTGCCCTGAGCTCGATCTTCTCTCTGGCCAGAGAGCCGGGAAAGCGTTTTGCATCCCAATCCACAACAATGGAACTGGAAATCGAATCATGTTTGCAGGCCAGTGCTCTATCCACGATACGAATGCCCATACCACCCACGCCTACCAGTGCAGTGCCGGCGGACATCAGGACTCTTCGTTGATCCGTTTCAACTCCGGTCGCTTGATCAGATAGAGTGGAAAGGCCACGATCCACAGAAACAGACAGGCGAACAGCCAGCCCGCAGGCCCGAGATCAGCCAACCCCTTCACCTGTCCCTTTCGGACTCCGATTCTCTTCGTATCAATGAAAACCAAGATGCTCGTAACCAAAATTGCTAACCAGATATAATCATCCATACAGCCATCTCCTTCTTATTGGAGGAGACAGTATCCCCATGGTTGCGACGTACGGTGTCGTTTTTGTCCTGCTTTCCTGTTTCTTATTGGCAAATACCATATGCACTTATATTTGCATCTGGTAGCACTATGTGAGATTGATCCAGTGGCGTTTCTGGCCGGCCTGAGCCTTTGGGGGTGGGGGATCATTTGAGGCATCAGGCAATGCGACGCTCAATGTCGTATCCATCAGTCAGACTTCCAGAAATCTTAACCTGATTTCAGGGTTGGAGCGGATGCATGAGTATAGACATTGCTACCAAAATGTATCAGTTCCTTGAACGGCAGTATGAGCTCGCCGAAAAGGTACCGGTACTGCTGTCAGGGGATAAATGGACATTCCTGGAGTCATACTCCAGAGGACTGCACTTTGTCTTCAGCGGCGGGGAGACCCCCTATGATGACTGGCGGATGTTCGCCCTTTCCCTGTTGGTCAGGACCCGCCTGAAATACCATGGGCGTGCCTGTTCGGTAGTCCTTTTGCATGACCGTGATGAGATTGATTTTGTACTGCGGTTGATGGCCCTGGAGCTGGATCTGGATTACAGACTGTTGAGGGGCTGCATGAACAGGGATGACTGGATCAGGGTTGCAATATATACGAATGAATTTGCAGAAACATGCCATGTCGAAGACTTCAGAAACGGTGGTTTGTCCCGGATATACTTTACCGCCTCAAAGTTCAGGGAACATTGCCGATTGGTTGACCTGATCATTCTGGAAGATCTCCGTTCACTGCCCCGAAATGAAGCATCACCGTCCGAACAGGAGGTTTTCCTCAGAGGACTGTCTGTTGAGTTTAATTGTCCGGTTGTCGTTGGCTTAATGAGTGTACCGAAGCCGTGCGACAGTAATTTCCAGGAACAATCTGTCGGCTACATTACTGAAATGCCCGAAATCAGTCCGCATGCACGCTCAATTGTCAGGCTTCTCAGGACAGGCGATAAACCGATGGATGTCATACCGGTTTTTCTGAAACGACCTTTTGAAGTGGTCCGGTAATTGTGGACACCTCGAAAAGGGTGAATTATACCCTGAGAAGACATGCCGATGGCATCTGCAACTATGCCAAACATCCCATCTCCAATGCTCGCGTTGAAGCAGGGAATGTCGCCATAGGCATGATCAGAAAACGGGCCAGAGGTATCAGAGATCTCAAGTATTTCATGCTGAAGATATTCCAGATATCTGCCCCCCCCCGGTACCAATGCCTTGCTATCGGCAGGCTCCATGGCAGGGTTAATTACCGTATGAAAGCGTTGAAGAGCCAACTTTTTGTATCATAAAATTTCTTCATATTCCCTCCGTATTTAAGAATAAACCGTAATTTCCATCTCTCATACATAGCAGCCTTCTGAAAAGTGATCCTTATTTGAATGGAATCTTAGCTTCATCAGATGACAGGTGGTGTCACTTTACTATTCAAAAATGCAGAGCAACTGACCAGCTATGGATGCCGCCTTTTCATCCTGTTCTGTCAACGCAGCGTCAAGGTCTTTCCCCTTAGTCTTTGGCTGTTGTAGGGCCTGATTTGGCAGGACTACCACTGCCGTACAATGGGAAAACAACCTGTCTAAACCGCGCTGAGCCTGCTCGGTACGGGATTGGCCCTCCCATTCAAATGGCATGGTGACAACCGCAACAACCTCCACACCCTGGTCGTGAACAAGTTCTGCCGCATAGGGCAGGGAAAAGCTGCCGACACTTCCCCCCATTCCTGCAAACAGCAGGGCAAGATCGGCTTTTTTCACCAGCCGCACCAGAGCTTTCCGGTGTTCCTGTATGCTCAGACTGGTGGTCTTCTCATTCCAGCCATCCTTGAGCAGGACATGATGCCTTGCCATCGAATCTTTGAATGAACTCTTGTCGCTGTTGATCTGAATCGAACGGCAGACTGGAAGCCCCTGATTCAGGGCGGCATTCAGTATATGCTTTCCGGCCCCGCCGGCGGCAATGGCGACCAGCTTTGCGGAATCTGATTTTGACCGTTGATGTTTACTCATGCATGACCTCCATGGAGACAGAGGCTATGCGTTTCTGCGACACTTTGCGTCGTATTCGATCAGTGATTATTCAGGCGTATTTTGCTGCCATGCGGCTGATGATGCCTTGAAACTCTTCACGCAGGTCTTGAGGTTCGAGCACCTCCACCTGATCACCAAATCCCATCAACCACCAGCGCAGTTCACTCGTATCCTGCACTGTGGCCGTGACCAGCATCCGGTCATCCTCCTGCCGTTCGATTTTCTGATCATCACTTAATGGCCGCTCATCCAGGTGAAAGGCGGCATCCTTGCTGAACACGGCCTTGAGCTTGATCGTCCCGCCGACCGCGAAATCAAGCTCACCCGAAGCAATATAACCATCCAGATTAAATCCATCGGGGATACTGGCTGGTTTATCAAGCCCCTGTGCCTGCAGCATCCGGTGCAGCGTCAGCAATCGAATATCGGGATAGTCCCACATGGAGCAGACCAGATAGGTGATGCCATCCTTGAGTACCAGTCCGAGAGGATTGATCTCGTACTCCTTTTTACCCTCCTTCCAGCGTGGGGCATAGGTAATCGCAAGACGGCTATTGCGCAACAGGGCGTCATACACCCGATGCTCCATATCATCGTCAACAATTGGAGACTTGAGCTTGGGTCCACGATGCAGGACGCGTACCTTGTTACGCCATGCGGGTGCACCCTTATCCGAGGCAATCATATCCAGCACATGCACCGCCGTTCTGAAATGGGGTTGAAGCCGGTGCAACGTGGTCTTGGGAAGCAACGGCACCAGATGTTCCCCTGCCAGCCAGAAGGCCAATGCCGTATGTGAATCCATGCCGGGGATATCCATAAC
>CAZQZF010000116.1:0-6866 GCA_964597745.1 uncultured Zetaproteobacteria bacterium | reverse complement strand
GTCGTTGTCCCGGCCGAAGATACGATTGAGCTGAAAATCGTCGGGAGCACCATACCCGTCGCGCTGAGTCTCGATGGGCAAACACACTCAAGCCTTCAGCAGGGAGACCTGATACAGGTCGACAAGGCCGGTTATGTCTCGTTCGTCTACCTGACCAGCCGCAACTATTATCAGGTCCTCAACTCGAAACTGCATTGGGGAGGTCCAACCAAACAAGAACATGCTGGCTGAACTGCATGTGCGTGAATTTGCCCTGATTGATGAGGCAAGGCTTGAATTCCAGCATGGAATGACGGTTTTCAGTGGCGAAACGGGCGCCGGAAAATCCATATTGGTTGACGCGCTCGGCGCGGCATTTGGAGTCCGCGCAGATCGGGAATGGGTCCGGCATGGTGCGGATCGTTCAGAGATAACAGCCGTGCTGGAGGGTGTTGACGGGCAGCTTCAGTCCTGTCTGGAACCACAGGGTATCGAGATGGATGGCCAGTTGATTCTACGGCGTGTCATTACCTCCGACGGGCGTTCCCGCGCCTATGTCAATGGCAGCCCCGTTCCGGTCAGGACCCTGCAGGACATTGGCAATCATCACCTTGCTGTACATGGGCAACATGAACATCAGATCTTATTAAATCCGAAATTTCAGCGTCGCTTGCTGGATGAGCGTATTGATCAAGCAGAGCTTGCCGCAGTGCGAAATGCCTTTCAGTGCTGGCGGCATGAGAAACAGTCGCTGGAGCGCCTTCGAGCAGAACACGGGGAAAGTCAAAGACAGGAGTTATGGTTAAGGGAAGAGCTCCAACGCCTGCAGGGGTTGAAGCTGGAAAGCGGCCTGGAGGATAGACTGCGGACTGAAGTGGAATCCGGCCGCCATTTTTCCCAGATTCACGAGGCGGCGAAAAAAAGCCTGGCCCTGCTGGAGGATGCCGAAATCAATGTCCGCGGTCTGTTGGCGCAAAGTCAACAGGTACTGGAAAAGATTGCTGGATTTCGGAAAGAACTCGATGAATCCGTGGACATATTGCGACAGATGGACGCCCTCCTGAGTGAGCTGGAACCGAATTTGCGCCCGGTTCTGGGAGAATCGTTTGATCCCCGCATCTTGAACGAAGCCGAGGAACGTCTGATGAACCTGCATGACGCCATGCGCCGTCATCAGACGGATGAGCCTGGACTCATGCGGCTCCTTGACGATATGCAGGCCAGAATATCAGGTCTGGAGACCGCTGAGTGGGATCTGAGGGAACAGGAAAAATGCGTTGAAGCGGCGACCCAATCGTATCTGCATGCAGCCAGGGGACTCAGTGCGGCCAGGAACCGGACCGCCGGGGAATTATGCCTGGCACTGCGGCCTTTCATGAAGCGGCTGGCACTGGCGGGCATGCAGCTCAAGATTGAGGTCAGACCCATCCAGGATGATATATCTCACTGGACCAGCAGCGGTTGGGATGATGTAGAATTTATAGCCTCATCCAATCCGGGCGAGCCTTTTCGCCCCCTCAGCGCAATCGCCTCCGGTGGGGAATTGTCACGCCTTGTCCTGGCGCTCAAGGGTTGCACCGCCTTAACATCAGTGCCGGACATTGCGGTATTTGATGAGGTGGATGCGGGTATCGGCGGCGAGACTGCGTGGTGCGTAGGAGAATTACTGACCGCTATGGGCAAAGAGAGACAGGTGCTGGTCGTCTCTCACCTGCCCCAGGTGGCGGCCTGCGCAGATCATCAGATCCGAATTTGTAAACAGCAACATTCAGGCCGAACCGTAACCGTATTCGAAAAGCTGGAAAAAACCGCCAGGCTTAATGAACTGGCCCGAATGCTGGGCGGAAAGAATGTCGAAAGCCGCAAGCACGCCATTCAAATGCTGGAGCGCAGGGCATCGATTGCTGGAGGCAGCCAATAACCACCAGCCAAACCCCATCCCATGGTGGGGGTCAACATAGATACTGAAAACCTGTTATGATTGCGCTTAGCCTGCACTATTCATGAATCGCCGTGATGATTGATTCGGGGCATCCATGCCCCTTACCCTTCGGGCGCACTTTGTGCGTCCACAATTACGCAGGACAGCGCAATTGCACGGGCTATCGCCCCTTGGGTGGCGTACATGGATGCACGCCATGAAACGGCAATCCTGCCCTTTTGTGCGCCGGGCCTTTGTTCGCAACGGATTTCGAGGAAGGAGACCGTAGCAGTGCAGGCGAGGAAACGATGATAAGAAACTGTATTGACAAAAGGAGATTGTGATATGGCAAGCCCCAAATCCGAAAACCAGTCTGGAAAAAAGGTAGCCAGCGAAATTCCTTGTTATTCACCGGGGCTGGCTGGCATTCCGGTGGCCGAGTCTTCAATCTCTTTTGTCGATGGCAACAAGGGACATCTCGAATATAGGGGAATCGACATTGAGACCCTGGCCGAAAAAAGCTCCTTTGAAGAAATAAGCTATCTTCTGCTTTATGATGCATTGCCAACTCACGACGAAATGGACGCCTTTAAAGTCGAATTGCAGCACCATCGGCGCATTAAATTCCGGATTAGGGACATCATCAAGTGTTTTCCGGAATCGGCCCATCCGATGGATGCGCTGCAGGCATCCGTTGCGGCACTGGGCATGTTTTATCCCCTGCCGCACAGAAAGGATGGCGGCGCCAGCGACCCGGAATTCGTGCGCGGGGCCTGCACCCGCCTGATTGCAAAACTTCCTACCCTTGTTGCCGCTCACGCGCGCATACGCAACGGCGATGATCCCATACAGCCACGCGATGACCTGAGTCATGCGGCAAATTTCCTGTATATGCTGTTTGGTGTGGAACCGGATCCGCTTCTGGAGCGGATCATGGATGTGGCCTTCATCGTTCACGCTGAACATACCATGAATGCCAGCACATTCTCGGCCATGGTTACGGCCTCGACACTGGCTGATCCCTATACCGTTATCAGTGCGGCCATCGGTTCCCTGTCGGGGCCGCTGCACGGGGGAGCCAATGAGGAGGTCTTGCAGATGCTGGATGAAATCCGCACCGTAGATCAGGCTGAGAGTTATCTGAACGAGAAACTCGCCCACAAGCAAAAGATTGCCGGTCTAGGCCATCGCGTCTATAAAACCAAGGATCCCCGGGCCACGCTGCTGCAAAAACTATATGGCGAATTGACCGAAAAACATGGTACGGATCCAACCTATGAGATTGCCATGCACATCGAAGAACTTTCCAGGAGCACCCTGGGTGTCAAGGGCGTCTGTCCCAATGTGGATTTTTATTCCGGTATCGTCTATCGAAAGATGGGAATTCATCCGGATCTTTTCACGCCGATCTTTGCCATTGCCCGGGTTGCCGGATGGCTGGCGCACTGGAAGGAACAGTTGGGCCGAAGCCGAATTTACCGACCCGTGCAGATCTATCAGGGTAAACATCATCAGTCCTACATCCCTATTACAAATCGCCACTAGCTTTTAAATATGATGAAGTCATAAAATATCCTTTGCCGGGAGATAAGCTGTGAAGTTGTACCGCTATTTCATGGACGGTGTTCCGGAGTATCTGGCCCGGCATTATTGGTGGGCCTACCTGTGGAAGGCAGGGGTCTGGTTTTTCGATCATCAGATGATCATCAATGCCATCCTCCTAGGTCAATACAGACGGCTGATGTCGGAAACCCTGCGTCGGCTGAAAGACGGGCGTATGAAACATGTGCTGCAGCTTACCTGTGTCTATGGTGAGCTCACGCCGAGGTTGATTGAGCACGGTGGATGGAATCGGCTGCATCTGGCGGATGTGGCCCCCATCCAGCTGAAACTGGCCCGCTCGAAAATGCGCCTTCCGTCGAATCTATTGCCTGCATGCATGAATGCTGAACGCCTTGCCTATCGTGATAATTCCTTTGATATCATTATCGTTTTTTTTCTACTGCATGAGATGCCATCCACAGCGCGCAGGCGAGTTCTTTCTGAGGCAGTACGGGTACTCAAGCCCTGTGGCCATTTCCTGATCGCAGAATATGGCGCGTTGCCGGAAGGCCACTGGCTGTACCGTTTTCCAGTCACACGATGGTTGTTTGCTCGTCTGGAGCCCTTCCTGCCTGGTTTCTGGTGGGAAAACCTTAGATCCAGCCTGCAGCAGGTTGCTTTGGAATTCGGAAAGGAGGTGCGTCAGCTCGGAGAGCAGACCGAAGTATTCTCCGGTTTTTACCGGGTCGTGAGCTTTGAGGTCAGCGGACGGGCTGGTGGCTGCTTCTTAACCTCATCATCAGAGACATCAACAAGGCGCCGAGGGTGTCGGCAAGCCAGTCCCAGAGGCTTGCATCTCTGCCGGGGACAAAGGATTGATGCCATTCATCGCTCAGGCCATAAATCATGCAGAAGACAACGGTCGTCAGTATGAGGAATCGCTGTGTTGTCAGCCAATGCCCATATGCAAGCCAGGCTAGCCAGGCCATGACGGCATAGGCAGTGACATGAACCAGTTTGTCCTGTTGAGGAAACAGATCCGGACTGTGGAGGCTCGGCTGGGAGGATAGCCAGAAAATCAATCCACAATAGCCAATGAGAAACAGGACATCAAAGTATCTGCTGCGATCAGGCATATTGCGGATGGCTCCTGTCATGTGGCAACAACAGGAACCTGTTTTCGGTTCAAATACCGGGTTGCGCCCGCTGCGGTCAGGATACACCATACGGCAAACAATGCGCCGGGCAGTGCCGTTTCGGGCTTGAAATGCGCCAGGGCCAGCGCCACGCCGAGGCCGGCATTCTGCATGCCAATTTCAATGGCCAGCGTAAGACGGAGCCGGTGATCGAAGCGGAACAAACGGGCGGCAAACCACCCGCAGAGGTATCCGAGGCCATTAAGTAACACAACAAGGATAAGGATCCAGCCGGCCAGATGAGCGATGCGGTCTGCGTTGGCCGCTACGGCATAGGCGCAAATGATGATGATCGACAGGGCTGCGATCCCCGGGGCAATGGCCTCGATCCTGTCTCCCCACTCGCCAAGCCTTGAACGCGCAACCATACCGAGAGAGAGCGGCAGGACGACAATCAGCAGGATGGTCTGCATCATGGGCCAGAACGGGATCTCCAAAAAGGTGCCGCCCAGCCATTGGACCAGCAGGGGAGTCAGCAGCGGAGAAAGCATGGTTGAGAGCGTGGTAACGGCCACGGAGTATGCGACAGCGCCACCCGCCAGATAGGTGATAACATTGCTGGCCATGGCGCCAGGGGCGCAGGCAACGATAATGAATCCGAGGGCAATGGAAGAGGAGAGTCCCTGCCGGACGGCAATACTTGCCGCGGCAAAACCAAGGGCAGGCATCAGCGTATACTGGGTCAAGGTGCCCAACGCAATCCGGCTGGGTCTCCTGAGAGCGGATTTTGCCTCATCCGGATGCAGAACCAGTCCCAAGGCAAACATGGTCGCGGCGAAGAGCCAAAGGAACCAATCCCTGAAGATCAAAAAGAGCGGTGGATGCAGATAGGAGGCTATGGCCGCAAGCAATGTTAACGGTGCCAGATTATGCGAAAGTCTATGGAACACTGCTGAAAATTCTCATGGGCGGCTATTTTCGGCCTCTGCCCGTTAATAACAAGTGCAAATGTAGAAATTAATCCGGATTACAGTATCCATTGATCTGAAACCACTGGACTGCATCGTGCAGGGCCTCACGGGCAGGCCGCGGCTTGTACCCCAACTCCCGCTTTGCCTTCTCTGAAGAGAAAAACATTCGCTTTTTCGCCATCCGTACGCCGTCGACGGTCAGCAGTAAATCCCGTTTGTGCAGCAAACGGCCGAACTGCTCGGCGAGCCAGGCAAAGGGTAGAACCAGATTATGCGGCAGTTTGATTGCGGGTGGCCGGCGACCGGTGATGGACGAAATATAGTCCAATATCTCCTTCAGCATCATATCCTTCCCACCAAGGATGTAACACTGACCGATGGCGCCGCGTTCAAGCGCCTGCAGATGTCCCCGCGCCACATCGTCTACATGCACCAGATTCAGACCGGTATCGACATAGGCCGGCATCCTGCCGCGAGCCGCCTGCAGAATCATCTGCCCGGTAGGTGTCGGCCTGATATCGCGTGGCCCGACTGGCGTGGAGGGGTTGACGATAACAACGGGCAGCTCCAGTTCATTCGCCAACCGCCGGACCTCGGCCTCGGCAAGGTATTTTGACCGTTTATAGGGTCCGATCATATCATCCAGCGTTGCCCGGGTTTGTTCATTGGCCGGCTCGCCACCCGCATTCAGGCCCAGGGTGGCGACGCTGCTGGTGTAGACAATACGTTCAATCCCCGCCTCGACGGCGGCCAGCATCACATTTCGACTACCATTGACGTTGGTCTCGTACATCTCATCAGGGTTCGGTACCCACAACCGATAATCCGCGGCAACATGAAACAGGGCCTGACAGCCCGACATCGCCCGTGTCAGCGATGATTGATCCCGGATATCACCAATGCAGATCTCGATTGGCAGCCCTTCAATAGATCTTCGATTGCTTTTTTCCCGGACCAGAGCCCTGACTTCATGGCCGGTATCGAGAAGCTGGCGTACAACCGCCGAGCCCACGAACCCGTTTGCCCCCGTTACAACAGCCTTCACTGGGGATCAGATCTTGTTTCGCGCATTATCATCTCCTGCCTTGATCAATCGACTCGCCTGTATATCCATACCCCCGGTAGGCTTCGCGAAACCTGTCGATTCGGCAAAATGGTGGCTATCATTGTAGCATTCTGCTTGAAGCAGTCACATCAAACTCAGTCTGACCGGCGAGGTTCGCTCGCGCACCGCTCCGGAATTACCGGACCATGTTTCTGAACCTAGATTCCTCAGTTGGAAGAACCCACATGGCGCAAGCTCTTGATTCGCTTTGC